>JAICMD010000004.1 GCA_025929405.1 Mucilaginibacter sp.
TAGACATTAACAACCCGCAGCGTGTTATCCGTGCACTGGAAGTTTTTGAAAGCACAGGGCAGCCTTTTTCATCATTCCGCAAAGCGAAAAAAAACACAAGGCTATTTAACATCATTAAAATTGCGCTTGATATGCCGCGCGAACAGTTGTATAACCGTATTAACCAACGCGTAGACTTAATGATGCAACAGGGCTTAATAGATGAGGTAAAAAGCCTTCTGCCCTATCGTGATTTAAATGCATTAAATACCGTAGGCTATACCGAATTGTTTGATTACCTGGATGGGAAAATATCTTTAGAAAAAGCCGTTGATCAAATTAAACAAAACACCCGCCGTTTTGCCAAACGGCAACTAACCTGGTTCAGAAAAGATAAAGGCTTCCACTGGTTTGAAGCCAACGAAAGCCTTTATGAAAATGTGGTTAATTACTTGAAAAAAGAATTAGCGTAAAGACGCAATACATTGCGTCTCTAAATACCCACATTGAGACACAAGTATTGTGTCTCTACAATTATTTCAGCAGTTTTAATAAATACTGGCCATAGCCGCTTTTTATATATTTCTGTGCAATATCTTTAAGTTGTTGCTTGTTGATAAAACCCATTTTATAGGCAATCTCTTCAATACAGCCAATTTTGGTATCCTGGCGCTTTTCAATAACGCGCACAAACTCGCTGGCATCGCTTAATGAATCAAAGGTACCGGTATCCAACCAGGCCGTGCCTCTGTCCATAACGCCTACCTGCAAGGTACCTTGTTCCAGATAATGCCTGTTTACGTCAGTAATTTCATATTCGCCGCGTGGCGATGGCTTTAAATTTTTAGCAATTTCAATTACTTTGTTATCATAAAAATATAATCCCGGCACAGCAAAATTTGATTTTGGATGTTTAGGTTTTTCTTCGATGGAAAGCGCTTTAAAATCTTCATCAAACTCAACCACGCCGTAGCGTTCAGGGTCGGCAACCGGGTAAGCAAATATGGCGGCGCCATCAATATTATTAAAGCTTTGTATCAGTTTACTAAAGCCACTGCCATAAAAAATATTATCGCCCAAAATAAGCGCAGCCTTATCATTACCGATAAATTTTTCGCCAATTACAAAAGCCTGGGCAAGTCCGTTTGGTTTTTCCTGTACCGCATACTCAAAATTACAGCCCAGGTCCTTGCCATCGCCCAATAAGCGCTTAAAGCTTTCATTATCCTCGGGGGTAGTAATTATTAAAATGTCCTTAATATCTGCCAGCATCAATACCGACAAAGGGTAGTAAATCATGGGCTTATCATAAATAGGCATTAGCTGCTTACTTATGGCCCTGGTAATTGGGTATAAACGCGTACCGGAACCTCCGGCTAAAATAATTCCTTTCATAGTTATGTTATAGGTTTTGCAATCTGCTGATGCAGGTTATCAGGCTATCGCGCCAGTAAGGTATTTCGATATTAAATGTTTGTTTTGCTTTACTTTTATCCATTACTGAATAAGCCGGGCGGGTTGCTTTTGTAGGATATTCATCTGTACGGATAGGTATTGCTTTTACATAAGTGCCTGATATATCAAATATGGCCCGCGCAAAATCAAACCATGATGTTACCCCCTCGTTGCTGTAATGATAAGTACCATAAGCCTTGCTATCAACGCTGATGATATGTAAAATAAATTCTGCCAGATCAATAGCGTAAGTTGGGGTGCCTACCTGGTCCGCAATTATCCGCAACTCATCCCTTTCGGCCCCGAGCTTTAGCATGGTTTTGGCAAAATTATTGGCATATTCAGAATAAAGCCAACCTGTACGAATAATAAAGTGTTGATTTAAAATAGCTGCTACAGCTTTTTCACCGTCCAACTTAGTTTGCCCATACACACTTATTGGTTCAGCCGCATCAGTCTCGATGCGTGGCGTAGATTTATCACCCTTAAATACAAAATCAGTTGATATATGTATCAATATGGCCCCGTGTTGTTTACACAAGTTTGCCAGGTTTTCGGCACCGGCAACATTTACCCTGGCGGCTAAGTCGGTTTCTTCTTCAGCCTTGTCAACCGCGGTATACGCAGCGCAATTGATGGCATAAACCGGTTTATATTTTTTAAAAACCTGTTGTAAAACATCGATATCCAAAATATTAGCTTCAGCTTCTTCAGGAAAAACAATGTCAGATATCTGTTTTGAAGCCGCTACATTTTTAATGCACTGCCCTAACTGGCCGGAAGCCCCAAAAACTATTATTTTGCTCATTAATATTATAAATAACAGCGACAAAGATGTTTACAAAATCTCAATTAAGAAATTTTAATGTCAAATAAAATATTGCAGCATTTATGCTAATTTCAATTCATACCCAATTAAATAATATAAATTTGGCGTTAAACGTTATTATCAATGCCTAAGGCTGTAGCATTAATATTACTTAACTGGAATACCCCAATACATACAGCTAATTGTATTGCTTCGGTAAAGCAATTTTGTGACGCTAACTTGTTTGATATTATTGTGGCTGATAATGGCTCAACCGATAATTCTTTATCCCTGCTAAAAAACCAATTCCCTGATGTTATTTATATTGAAAATGGGGAGAACCTGGGTTTCGCCGAAGGCAATAACCGGGCCTTAAATTATAGCATAGCCGAAGGTTATAAATATTCATTAGTGATGAATACCGATACGCTGGTTGATGAGGATATTGTTTCAAAACTTTTAAATCATTTAAATGCTCATCCTGAAGCGGCGGCGGTACAACCTGCCATCTACTGGATGCATAATAAAAGCAGGATTTGGAACGGTCGCGGGCGATTTAATAAATTATCAGGCTCAATTGTGTTTGATACCCACATACCGGATGCAACCCACATTAATAACTATGAAATTGCCGAATGCGCTACCGGCTGCTGTATGCTAATCAGAAATGCAGCCTTAGTCCAAAGCGGTCTTTTTAACAAACGTTTCTTTTTATATTATGAGGATGTAGATCTATCCTTCCGGCTGCGCAGGGCAGGATTTGAAATTCATTATTTGCCATCGTGCAAAATGTACCATGAGGCAGGCGTATCGGCCAAAGTATCGGCACCAAAAAAAGAAGGGAATTTAAGCCCGGTTATTCACTATTATGTATCCCGCAATCATATCTGGTTTCTTCGCCGCTATGCTCCTTCTCTTTTATACCCGTTCAACTTGCTTTATAATGGATCATATTATACTGCTTTATTATTTTACTTTTTAATAAGGGGCAGAAATAAAAAAGCAGTTTTTTTATTAAAAGGCTTAAAAGAAGGGCTTTGCACCCCCCTGAATGTAATTTGGCCCGAGTGATTAATTTACAAACCTCTTAACTTCTCTTATTAATATCTATTTATTATCACTTTAGGCATAATTTCCGCTAAAAAAACTAATTTGGTGCCTAAATAACCAGCACTATCCAAAGGATGTTCATTTTCCCACTTGTTTATATTGCATCATTTGTATTAGCGGTAAGGGATATTTTAAAAGATAACAGGCAAGGCATTCTTACCTTTTTAATTTTTGGCCTGTCTATCTATACCACGGCAATGTCTGTAGCATTTATGCTGGGGTTAAAAAGCTTTATCCCTTTTTTTCAGTTTTTCAAAGAAATTCTGGTATTGGGTGTGCTTATATTGAATATTATAAGTTTGCGGTACCGCCCCAGGTTGCATTTAATTGATTACGCCATACTGGCGTTTTTAGCATATACTTTTTTATACGTAGTACTTCCCATTGGCGAACAAAGCTTTGTTAACAGGCTCATCGCCTTTAAAAGCACATCCTTTTACATATTATTATATTTTGTGGGGAGGCTATTTAACCCAAAGGATATTTATGTAAATAAATATTTTAAATACATAGTTGTATTAACTATAGCTGCCGGGGCCGTTACGTTGGTAGAAGTATTGATGGGCCAGCAATTGCAAACCATAACGGGTTATGCTGATTATAGTTATTACTTTTTCAATTTTGAGCCAAGCGGCATGTTTGGTTTAAGTACAACTTTTGAATCAGACGGCGGGTACAGGCGTTTTGCCAGCTTTTTTGCCAACCCGCTTGAACATGCTGCCGCCACCTTGTTAGCTTTAGCAGTTATAGCCGCTTTGTATACCCGCGACAATAACAAGTTTAAACCTGACAGTGCAGGATTATGTGCTTTAGGTGCATCCTTAATCTCCATTATTTTTGCCTTATCGCGGGCACCTTTAGTCAGCTATTTTTTAATTATATACGTTTACGCGCTTATCACCAAAAAAAAATATATAACCCATACTATCCATGCAGGTATTGGCATTGCTGCCTTATACGTTGTTTACCTGTTAACCCGGTTTGAAAATAATTACTCGGGTTTGGTTGCCGTAGTGGTAAACACGCTGGATTTTACCAATCCCTCAAGCGTTGGGCACATTGTGGAGTGGGTTGCCGGCATTACTGCCATGATTGAAAAACCGTTGGGTTTAGGGCTTGGCTCATCCGGCCGCGTAGGCGGAACGTTAGGAGAAACTACCGGGGGCGAAAACCAATTTATTATTATTGGTGTTCAAGCCGGTATAATTGCCTTATTTTTATACCTGGCAGTTTATATTATGATAATTAAAACCTGTTTAAAATGGCTACCTAAATTAAAAGGAAAAGAGCGACAGGTATGCATGGCTGTTTTATTAATAAAAATTGGCTTTCTTATCCCCTCGTTAACGTCCGAGGTTGAATCATCATCCTATATATCATATATGGAATGGTTTTTTACCGGATTTTTAATAAGTATTATTATGCAACCAAAACTACCAGTAATTACGCCTGCGTATGTTGATTGAAAAACTGATAAGAAAATTAAAAAATGATCCCGACTATAAATGGGATAGCGCTTATACAGTTACAGATCTGTTTTTGATAAGCATGCACAGGGCTATGCAGGTGGCAAGAGGTCTTTGTATTAAGCCGTTCTTGAAAAAATCAACAGGGTTGCTATTTATAGGCTCAAATGTAAAAGTGCGGCATGGTTATCAATTATCAGTAGGCAGGAATTTAATTTTGGAAGATAATGTAAGTATTAACGCACTTTCGGCAAATGGCATTCAACTGGGCGACCAAGTTTCTATCGCCCGCGATTCGATATTATTTTGCACAGGGGTAATAGCCCAAAAAGGCACAGGAATTACTATAGGCGACAGAACCGGCATTAGTGCCAGGGCGTACTTTGCCGGACAAGGTGGCATTATAATTGGCAGCGACGTAATTATGGGGCCAAACGTCCAGATTTTTTCAGAAAATCATAATTTTTCTGACCTTAACCTAACCATCAAAGCCCAAGGAGTAACCAAACAATCAGTAACTATTGGCAATAATTGCTGGATTGGCGCAGGTGCAACAATTTTAGCCGGAGTAACCATTGGCAATGGTTGTGTAATTGCAGCAGGCAGTGTGGTAAATAAATCGTTTCCTGAAAATTCTATTATTGGGGGTGTGCCTGCAAAAGTTATTAAAAATCGTGCAGGCATAATACAAACATCTACAGATTAAAAAGTGATGAATGCAAAACCGCTTGTTGTTGGTGTTGACGTACGGGAATTAAAAAAAGCAAGAACCGGCATTCAAACTTTTTTAGCAGAGGTATGTAAGGCGTTTAATGCCATAGAAAACGACAACCTAAAATTTCATTTTTTAGATACCAGTTTGCCGGTATATAGTGGGAAAAATAAAATGCTTACCATGCTTGAGCATTTAATGTATCAATTATGGAAACAACTGGCACTACCGCTAAAAGCATGGTCAAAAAAGTGCGATATAGTTTTTTGTGCTGATAATTGTGTGCCTTACATTCATTTGGGGTACAAAACAATTTTTTTCATACACGATGCTTTTTGTTTTGAATCGCCGCAGCACTATGGTAAGCTATGGTTATGGGTGTATAAAAATACGGCTGTACCGGGAGCTAAAAGATCGCCCTATGTGATTACGCCGACTAATTACAGTAAAAAACAAATTGCTCATTATATGGGGCTTAATCCTGATAAAATAGTTGTTGTACCGGAAGGGCCTAAAACAATAATTCCCAATAACAGTACGGCCAACATTTTAAATTTATTACCTATTACCAAAGGCAACTATATTTTGCATGTGGGCGCAATGTTTAAACGCAAAAATATTGTTTCGCTTATAAAGGCTTTCGGTATAATAAAAAAGCAGGGAAATAATCCGGATTTAAAACTGGTATTGGCCGGGCCATTTGTGTCAAATAAATATGAGAACGATTATCAGCTAATAGCAGATACCATTACAAGCAATAATGTTAAAGATGATGTAATTATTACCGGTTTTTTAAGTGATGCGGAAATTGGGCAGTTATATGATAATGCCTTAATGTATGTTTTCCCGTCAACCAACGAAGGGTTTGGCTTACCTATCTTGGAAGCATTTGAGCATGGCGTACCTGTTATTGTATCAAACAACACCTGCCTGCCCGAAGTTGGTGGTGATGCAGTTTTACAGTTTGACCCTTATAATATTGATGAGTTGGTTGAAAAAATTAATATGGTACTTAATAACTCCGATTTACGGAATGATATGATAAAAAAAGGCAACATCAGGCTAAAAGAGTTTACCTGGAAACGTACAGCGCGCGAAATTGTGGACGTTTTCAGGAAAGCAGTTTAAGCATTAGCAAAAACTTCAACATGTTCATCAGCTACCACCTCCCAATTAAATACGCTTAAAGCGCGTTGTTGAGCTTTTTGTGCGAGCGCAAGCATTTCATCATAATTATCCTCGCAAAAGTTTATTTCTTCCGTTAATGATGCAACGTTTCCTTTTTTGAATTTCCGGGCGGTATCTAATACGGCGTATTCGTTTTCTTCAATATCGCTTACAATAAGCGGTACATTTAAACCCATAACCGTAAGAACAACCGGCGAAAGCCCCTCAACGTCTGATGGTTGTATGTAACAGTAGGCATTAACCATTAACGCATTAACTTCATTGCCATAAACATATCCCGGAAAAATTATATTGCCGCCCTTAGCCATATCCATTATCTGTTTTTCATAAGGCGATGGATTGGGCGAGCCGCCTATTAAAACAAGCTTTTTAGCTGATTTTGAATTTTTAAATGCAGGTATTAAATAATGTAAACCTTTGTCGGGTATAAAACGGCCCACAAATAAATAATAGCCGCCTTTCTCAAGCCCGTATTTTGCTAAAACGTCTTCTCCCCCATTTATTTCCTCTACTTCACTGCCAAAAGGTATAAACTTAAATTGCTTATTAAATTTTTCTTCAAACAGCTTTTTAGATATTACATTATCAAATATTACTTCGTTAGGTAAGTAGGCCGTAACAAATGAGGATAGCCGTAAATATAATTTACCGTACCAGGGCCATTTATCGCGTTTCCAATCAACACCATCCTGGCTAATAAATACCTTTTTGCCAAACAAGCGTAATGGCAAGGCCCATATACTGTTGCCGCCGTTTTGTATATGCACAACATCGGCAGTATTATTAAAAATAATATCAAACGTACATTTAAAGGAATGCAACAGGGTATCAAATCCCTTTATGGAAGTGGTTTTAAAGGTTTTTATTTTTACGCCTTTATAATCTGTAGCATCAACAAAAACATCGGGATATTGCCTGTTATAAGCAACAACGGTGTGGCCGCGTTTAACAAGCCGCGGAAACAGCTCTAAAGCAAATTTGTCGGCCCCGGCCGAACCTTTTGCCAAAGGGATGGACCGGAAACCAAAAGCAGCAATACGCATTATTTGAAAATATTATTCAAGCGTAAATATATCTTCTTTTACAATTGATATATTTTTCTCTTTCAAATAATCTGTATAATAATCGTTAATATATTCTTTTAGCGCAATTTTCCAGTCGCGCATAATGTTCATATTTCTTAACTCAAGCTTCCGGTTAATCAGTCGCTCTGACGGAGGCCGCGGAGCAAAATAAGTATCTTTAAAGTAGTTGGACGATACTTCGTTAAACACAACCTCATCCTTTAGTCCCAGTATTTCAACCAGTTCCTCGGCTACTTCGCGCCTGCTTGTTTCGCCATTACAAACCAGGTTATAAAGGCCCCAGTATTCACGCTCAATAATCAGTTTTACGTTCTTAGCAAAATCAACGGTAAATGTTGGGGTACCGTCTTTATCATTAACAATATGCAACTCGCGCTTTCCATCCGCCAATTGCTTAATAATTTTATTTATAAATTTTTTGTCTTTATACGGGCCGCCACCCATCATCCATCCCGCACGGCATATTACATAGCGACCGGCATTTTCGCGCACATAACGTTCGCCCATATATTTTGAACGCGCATAATGACCAAGCGGATTTGGTTCGTCCCAGTCATCATAAAAATCCTTCGTGCCATCAAATATACCTGCAGTACTGATGTACAGCAACGGGACATTTAACTTATTGGCAATAAAAACTGCGTTTTCAACAGCAGTAGTATTGGTTAGATAGGTGTCTTCTAAATTTAATTCACAAAATTCAAGATCAGTATACGCACCTAAATGAAATAAATAGTCAGGATTAAAATCCTCTACATCCTTTTTATATTTCTCAAAATCCCGAAAATCTAAAAAGCTTAACCATTTTTCGTTTACATCCTTATCTGTACATTTAATTTCATAGTCATCTTTAAATATGCGATAGAAAGCTTCACCCAGCATTCCACCTGCGCCAGCAATGTAAATTTTTTTCTTCATATTAAAGTTAGAGCCTTAATGGCAAAACCGGTAGAGGTTTTATAATGACCTGTTTATATCACAAATACAATTTAGCCATCGTTGTCAAAAGTAACATTTTTTGGCCTAAATTGAATTATTGTGCCAAAAACAATGCATTTTTTTCAATATACTTTTATAAGTAGTATAAAAACTAATTGAATCAGTTTGGCCAAAAATAAAAAACTGATAATTTTTTAAGTATTAAAAATATTTAGGTTATTGCGTAGTATTACTTGTTGCCATATATATTATTTAATTATGCAATATTAACAAATACAATCAATTTTGGTTTTTGTTTGCTTAAAATTTAACCCTGTTAAACTAATATTTAATTATAAATGAATATTCTTGTTGTAAACTGGACATGGTACCCAAGTGGCGGCGATTGGACGTATGTTGAAAACATGGTTACCCTGTATCAGCAAAAAGGTCATCAGGTTATACCTTTTTCCATGAAAGATGAGCGTAACTACCCTTCGGACTATGCTGATTATTTTATTGAGAATATTGATTACAAAAAAATAAAATATAGCTTAACCACCGGCATTAAAGTGGTTACTAATAGTATTTACTCTGCCCAGGCTCAAAAAAATCTGGAGCGGTTGTTATCAGATGTTAAAATTGATTTTGCCCACATTAATGTAATTCATCATTACATAACACCGGTAATTTTAAAAGTATTAAAAGAAAAGGGCATCCCTATTATATGGACCCTGCATGAATACACGCCTATTTGCCCCGAAAGTACATTTATAAGCCACGGCCAAGTATGCGAAAGGTGCTTTGGCGGCGCATTTTATAATTGTATTACACATACTTGCAAAAAAGGCTCGTACCTGGCCAGTGCCGTTGCAGCATTAGAAAACTACGTGCATAATTATTTAGATTATTACGCCTATGTTGATCATTTTATATGTCCATCAGTTTTTTTATATAATAAGTTCAAAGCCTTTAATTTCCATACTGATAAATTGGTACAACTGTACCATGGGTATAACTATACCGAAATAAATAACGCGCTTGCTGCTCCAAAAAATACGCACGAAAGGTATATTGTATTTGTAGGCCGTATTGAAAAAATAAAAGGTGTGCATACAGTTTTAAAGGCTATGCAGCAATGCCCTGATATTCCGCTTTTAATAATTGGCACGGGTACCCAAGAGGCCGGGTTGAAACAGTTTAAACAGGAGAATAATTTAAATAATGTTACCTTTTTGGGTAAGAAAAATCAACAGGAAACATTGCAAATTATAAATAACGCCCAGTTTTTAATTTGCGCTGCCGAGTGGTACGAGGTTTTAGGCTTTACCGTTGTTGAAGCAATGGCGCTGGGTAAACCGGTAATTGGCTCGGCAATTGGCGCAATACCCGAAATGGTTATTGATAACCAAACCGGCTTGTTGTTTGAGCCGGGCAACGCCAGCCAATTAGCTAATCTGGTAAAAATGTTATACAACAACCCTGATAAAATAGGCCAAATGGGTATTGAAGCGCGGCAGCATATTAATAAGCTTATAAATACCGAAAAGCATTATGAAGGGCTTCAAAAACTAATACCGGCTTTATAAAGATTACTATTACACTGTTTTATAGTTACTTACAATAATAAAGCTGTAAATTTTTACTTATACCCTATACTGTTATAATATTTTATATTTGTGCTACTTTAGTTTAACATAACTTTTCATGCAAATTAAACATCTACTATATACGTTACTTTTTGCTTTACTACTTTTTACTAAACCGGCTTTGGCACAAAGCATATCGTTAAAAAACCTGCCTAACGTTAAGGTAAGCGAATTAAGTGATGAAGAAATAACACAAGCTTGGGGCAAACTTCAAGAATCAGGAGCATCTGAAGAAGACGCCTACAAACTGCTGGCTAAAAACGGCATGCCTGAAGGCGAAATTGCCGAGTTAAAAAACCGGTTCACTTTATTGGGTTTAAGTAAAAAACCTGCCTCAAAGGTTTTATTGGGTTCAAAAAAACCCGATATTGATTTTTCCAGAAGCGTTAATGATACCGTAATAGCGCCCAAGCCGCTAAAACAACTTCCTAAACAAACCCCGCCGCCACTGAATGTATACGACGGCGGTTTTTTTACACAAACAGGTATAAAGTTTGAACCCAATACATCAATGGCCACACCTAAAGGTTATGTATTAGGCCCCGGCGATGAATTAATTATACTATTAAACGGTTTAAATGAAAGCAGTGTACATAGTAAAATAAGCCCCGAGGGCAATTTACAAATACCTTATGCAGGCATTGTATACTTAAATGGCTTTACAATTGAGCAGGCAACCCGTATTATTAAAGCCAAAATGGCTAAGCCATATCCGGCTTTAAGTTCGGGCAAAACTCAGCTAACTGTAAACCTTGGTAATACCAGAAGCATCAAAGTAACCATTGTTGGCGAAGTTAAAACCCCCGGATCATATACGGTTTCGTCTTTAACTACTTTATTTAATATCCTTTATAATTCGGGCGGGCCAAATGCAAATGGGTCATTAAGAAACATAAATCTTATCAGAAACAATAAGGTTTATAAAGTGGTAGATTTTTATAACTTTTTACAAAATGGCATAATGGATGGCAACATCCGCCTGGAAGATCAGGATGTGATTAGTATACCTGTTTATAGAAAAAGAGTAAGCATTAGCGGCGAAGTTAAACGCCCTGCCATATATGAGTTAAAGGACAACGAACAATTGGATGACCTTATACGGTATGCTGGCGGCTTTACTGATGTTGCTTACAAAGGTTCAGCTAAAATTGACCAGATAAACAACCTGGAACATGAAATAAAAACGGTACAGGCAAACCTGTTTGCAAATTACATTCCACATAACGGTGATGCTGTAACCATTGATGCCATAACCAACCGCTACAGTAACAGGATAGTTGTTGAAGGGGCAGTTTATCAGCCCGGTGTTTATGAACTTACTGCCGGTCTTACCTTGTCAAACCTGTTAAAAAATGCACAGGGTTTAAAGCCCGAAGCATATACCGACTTGGGATATATTAAGAGAACATTGCCTGACCTTGAAAAAACCCAGATATCATTTAATCCGGCTGATATTATTGCAGGCAAGGGCGATATAGCTTTAATGCGCGAAGACTCGGTAATGATATTAAACAGGGAAGCATTTATAATTAATCAAAACATAACTGTTAAAGGTCATGTAAAAAGCCCTTCAATAATCACTTATCGTAAAGGCATTAAACTGGATGATGTAATTGCCATGGCGGGGGGCTTTGCCAATGAAGCTGCCGACCATCATGTAGAGATATCAAGAACAATTAAAAATGAATCGGATACGGTAGCCAATCAATTGGTAACCATGTTTATAGTTAATATGGATGATAAAAATGATCCTAACCGTAATACCGAATTACAACCAATGGATGTTATTAATGTACCGCGTTTGGTAAATTATCATAGCTTAGGCAGTGTGGTTATAACCGGCGAAGTTGTATTTCCGGGAGATTTTCCTGTTCAAAAACGTGATGAAACCGTTTTAGAATTTTTACAGCGCGCAGGTGGTGTAACGCCTTACGGATCGGTTGAAAATACGCAGGTTTACAGAAAAGGCGTTAGGGTTAACCTTGACTTGAAACATGCTGAAAATAACATCAATAATAAAATGATATTGCTGCCGGGCGATAGTATTTATGTGCCGCGTATTATTTCGTATGTAGAGGTTTCGGGGGCGGTAAATAACCCCCAATATATCAGTTATAAAGGCGGGCGTTTTAAATATTATATTAATGCCGCCGCGGGTGTTAAAGAAAACGCCCGGTTAAAAGGCGCTTATATTAAGTATCCTAACGGGTTAAACCGCCCGGTAAGGCATTTCCTGTTTTTCCGCAGCTATCCGGTTGTAAAACCCGGAAGCACCATTGTAGTGCCTGAAAAGGCTCCTAACTCGGGCATAAAAGTAGGCTTTGGCGATTTGGGTGGAATATCTGCAGCATTAACAGCATTAGTTGGAATTATAGCCGTTTTAAGTAAAAAATAATGGAACAGGAAAATACTTTATACCCGTATGAACCGGAGTTTTCATTTAAAAAACTTTTGAAAAAAAGGCTGGATGATATTTCATATATCCTTCAATTTAAAAAAGCTTTAGCATTAGTTGTAATTGCCGGTGCTATTGCAGGGGGCTTTATAGCCTGGTATAAACGGCCAACTTATACTGCAAGGTTAACCTTTGTTGTTGACGATTCAAAATCAAGCGGCGGGGCGAGTGGATTATCGGCTTTAGCGGGACAGTTTGGTTTTAATTTAGACGGGCTTGGCGGCGCAAGTGGTGTATTGGCCGGTGATAATGTAGAGGAGCTTGTTAAAAGCCACAAATTAATGAAGGCTACATTATTAACGCCTTATGATAGCACCCAAACCCTTGCCGATAAATATGCCGCTGTTTATAAGCTAAATAAAAAGTGGCTGGAGTATAGTCCTGATGGTAAAATTATCCGGTTCCCGGCCAATGGCCACAATACCAGGCTACAGGATAGCTTATTACACGAAATGGTTACCTTAATTTTAAATGGCGAATTTGGCATAACTAAAACTGATAAAAAATTAGGCTTTTTTGAGGTAAATACAACCATGAAAGATGAAAAGCTTGCCCAGCTTTTTTGTATACGAATGATAAAACAATCAACCGATTTTTTTATCACTACCAAAACCAAAAGGTTAAGAAATAATGTGGAGCGCCTGCAGCAGCGCGCTGACAGTATAGGCAGAAGGCTGAACCAAAAAACATACTCAGCATCAGCCGCCAATCAGGATATTTTAGATATTAACCCCGCCTATACTAATCCTAATGCCAATATTGAAGTAAAGGAACGTGATAAAACCGTGCTTTCAAGCATATATTCAGAAACGGTTAAGAATTTGGAGGCCAGTAAAACCATGCTGGCGCAGGAAACTCCAACCGTACAAATTGTTGACGAGCCTGAATTACCGCTAACAAAAAATAAGCTTAAATATTTGGTAACAATTCCAACAGGTATATTTTTGTCGGTTCTGCTTTTTGGCTTTTATGTATTGATAGTTAGGAAAAATAACGCCAATTAATTATCAGACTTTATACATACGTACCATTTGTCTAAATGCAAGTTTTTTGGCAAAATATGTTTTGTTCTCCAACAGCAAAAACTTTTCAAAATAACGCTTATTTTCTATTGTCATTTTATCCTTATAGTTGTCATAAAACTTGCTGATAATTATAAACTGATCTGATAAAAAATCATCCTTACCATTAATTGCTTTTAATAGCTGAGATAATACGCTATGGTACCGGTTATTAGATTTAGCGCCAGCATCCAGGCTTGCATTAGTTTGGTGCTTACGATATTTTACCAATGGTGTATTTGCAGATTTCGCCCTTCCAAAGGTAAAAGCAAGCAGGGCCAGCCATTCGTCATGGTATCTCACATCGTCGGGGGTTTCCATAAACAAATCTCTTAGCTTAGGATTCATCACCACTGTGCAACCGGTAACAAAGTTTACAAATAATAAGGTTTCAAGATTATGCCGGTACCTGTCCTGACCAAATTCGCTTCTAAACGACTGATTAAGCACCTGCCCGGTTTGATCAGTTAAAATCAAATCAGAATAAACCATGCATGGAAGTTCGTCGCTCTCAATTTCTTTTAACAAGGTAATCGATGTTTCAAGTTTTTCGGGCAGCCACTCATCATCCTGGTCTGCCAGGGCTACGTGGTTACCAGGAGTTGCCATACCCATGGCTCTTTTAAAATTGTTTACAAACCCCAAACGGCTGTCGTTAACATAATATTTTAGATACCCTGCATTGTGGTATCTTTCCAATAAATCTGTTGTACCATCAGTTGATCTATCGTCGCAAACAATTATTTCATCAGGTTTTATTGTTTGATTTAAAATAGATTGTATTTGTTGCTCGAGGTATTTTTCGCCATTGTAGGTGGCCATTACCACTGATACTTTCATACTTGCTCAGAGGTTTTAAATTTTGATCTCACAAAATCAAAAATATCTATTACAAAAGTATTTTTAAGCACATAAAATTGTATGCCGATATATAATAATGCACAAATACCGGATGAAAGCATAAGCATTATAAATGCAGGCAATAACAATGTGCGGAGCAGCAAAATTACCGGCACAAATATTAAAGCGCTTAAAATAGCTTTAAAAAACAACTGCCATTGATAGCTGAATGAAAAATACTTTTTGATGTAATAAAAATAAAAGGCCGTTACCACAATTTCTGTACATATATTAGCTATTGATGCCCCTAAAGCATTAAGGCGAGGAACCAATAAAAAATTAAGGATTAAAAAAACGGCAACCCCACCAAGTACACAAAAAAGCATTTCCTTATTTTTTCCTGCCGGTACCAGTATCATATATAAAAACATGTGGCCCATACCAATTACTAATGGCAATAATGAAAGTACGCGCATACTGCCGACAGCCGGTAAAAACTCATTACCGGAAAATAATGTTATAAATTCGGGAGCAAGTAAGGCAAGCATACAGGCAACCGGCACTGCAAAAAACATCAGGAAGCTAAAATTTTGATTAAGCGTTTTTTGAATATCCGCCGTTTGATCATCCGCAAAATACTTTGCCATTTTAGGTATTAATATTGCCCCCATTGATGTTACAAAGGGCAGGGTAACATTACATAACTTATCGGCAGCAATATAAATACCTACCATTGCCTTACTTGATAAAAACCCCAGCAATACGGTATCCATAATTGTGTACATACCTGATGCCAGAGTGGTACTTAAGATTAATAACAATGGCACTATATGTTTACGCAATTGAAGATGTGTGAGCGTAAATTTTACTTTCCCCCTGATTAAAAAACAACTAAGTATATTATTTCCTAAGTAAGAAAACATCATGATGTAGAGGTAGTTTATAAAATCACTTCGTTGTTTAATAAAAACATAAAGCAGTATTAACCCTATAATTTTAAAAAGAACCGACCGTAAGGCGATTGACCTGAATTGTTCCAGCCCCGTATAAAGCCATTCTATATAAAAAAAACCGAGCAATATCATCAGGGATGCCCCGATATACATATCCCGGTTAACATTAAAATAGGGATGATAGAAAACAACCAGCAGATATATAAATGATAAACTTATGCTGGTAATAAAATAGATAACAACCAGTTCAGAGAAAATTTTTGATCTGGCCTCGATATCGTTTTTATGCCGGGCAATTTCCTTAATGCCATAAATGGGGATGCCGATACTTGCTATTAACCCTATGTATTGGGCAAGGGAAAATGCAAACTGCGCTTTACCAATACCTTCGGGGCCTAATATGCGCGAAACGTACGGAAAGCTTAGTATAGGAAATAATAAATTAGTAAGTGTGAGCAGTAAATTATAAAAATAATTTTTAGCCATATAAAAAGCCTTTAAACACTAACCTAAGTTATTAAACATATGTTAAAATCTAAAGGTAACACCTAATTCGGCATGTAAATTATATACGGTGTTGTTAGGGATGTAATACTGACCCGCATTATAATCCTTTAATATCCATTCGTAGTTTAAAGATTTTATGCTTTGGATTTTGGCATTAAACAGTAAGTTTTTATAGGCCCATGCCCCTTGTACCCCGAAAGCAAAATCTACCCATTTCCTGCTATTACCGTTTATATCAGGGAATAAAACTTCATAAAAATCAACATCATGTTCATAGCGCTCAAAGCTTACCCCTAACTTATTCAATTTAGAAATCCAGCTTATCTCTACCGATTGCAGGTTACCGCCGGGACCTGTTCCGGCGCCAAGTATTTGCCCCTGGTTTGTATGCCCATCATTAACCTGGTAATGCTCGTACCATGACCCGGCTCCCCTAACCAGTTTATCCACAGATTGTGATAGCTGTGTTATTTCGCCGCTAAATAAAATATGCTGGTCGCTTTTGCCTGCTATAGGCACTAACTTCCGCAATCCAAATATATACGCCCTTGAATGCTCGGGCGACATTATAAAGTCACGAATATTATAAGAGTTATCATTTAAGCCATACTCAAAATAAACCTCGGCCTGGGCCTTGGTAAACAGCCACCTTGCATAAAATGAAGTATACTGATCTCTTGGAAAAGGATCACCGGTACCCTGATCAAGACCAACAGTAGATTGTTTTGAATAAGCGGTAAAGAATGGGATATAGGCGCTCATTGTAGTAACATCACTCTTATACGCGTTAAATGTCCTGGTTAATCCTATTGCTAATTGGGGCACCCATTTAGGATGATAATTAATGTTAAAACCGGTAAAATATCGCCAATCCTTTTTATTAGGCACATAGCCATTGGTGGCATCAGGTAAAAGTGGTATTCCTGTTGCATCCAAGCGTCCTGATAATATCTGCCCTTCAAAAAAACCGATTGGGGATTTTATAGGCTTTGCTGTATTTAGGGTAATATGGGCAAATCCTGGTGCGTTATTACTTAATATTAAGGAATTTCTGATACCAGGCCCCCACCAAACATTTTCTGTCGACAATCCTGCGGATATTGGCCCAAAAGTTAATTTGATACTGCTTTGACCCCAATATGCCTTATTGTAAGCACCATTGCCAAAACGCTCGGGGTTATCAAGCTGATAATGGTTATAATAATAGCTCGATATTTCTTGTTGCGAATGGCCGGAAGCAAAACCATTAAAAGAGGGATTAGCAGCGTATACATACTCGGGACGCAATTGTATACTAAGCGGTCCGTATTTAAAATAAAACCCGCCGCTTATCATAGTTTGATATCCTTTTGCAGGTATCATTGGGCCATCGTTCCAACCATAAGGATGATCAGAATTAAACTGTTGCTGCCAGGTTATAGGTAATATTTCAAAAATCCCTCGCCCCTTATCAAATTTTACAGGTTCTGCTTTAATCCAATTATTACTTTTTACCGTGCTATCCGGATCAAATGCATCTTTTACCTGTAACGTATTGATATTGAGAGGACGAACGGTAAATGATATATTTGAATCAACTTTGCCAAGTAACTGCTGTATCCTGTAATAATCATCAAAATACGAGCCTACAGTAATAGTTTGTGCTATTATTTTATTGGGTAAAATAACAACCAGGCTAACTATAGTTAATATAAAAAGTATTTTTTTCATTAGCTGCTATGGTCAAAACCTGTAAGTAATCCCTGCCTGCATCTGTAAATTAAAAACATCAATACCATTTTTAAAATACGATTCCCCAGGCGCAAAGTGATCGGGGGTTAAATACCATTGATAGTTTATAGATTTAATACCCTGAAGCTTGGCATTAAAAATTAAATTTTTATAGTTCCATTCATAATTTGCGGCAAAGCTTAAATCTACCCAATGTCTTCTAAAATCGCCGGTTTGGGCATAGCTATAATAATACAGATCATCGTTATGTAAATAGCGTTCAACCTGTATACCTATTTTTTTAAGCCCCTTTACCCAACTTACCTCTAACGATTGCAGGTTGGCACCTGGACCAATACCTGCACCTAAAGTTTGCCCCAAGTTTGTATATCCTTCGGGTATGCTTTTATTTACATACCATTCATCCCCATTTAAAATTTTGCTTGTTGAGGTTTCCTGCAATTGGGTTACTTCAATACCAACTAATATATTTTCATCAACTGCCCTGTTTAAAGGAATAAGCTTTCTTAACCCAAAAATATAAGCACGGGTATCCTGAGGTGATAATAATGACTGTTGAAGATCGGCTGTTGAATTGTTATGGCCCCATTCAAAATATATCTCGGCATGTTCAGCAGGCCAAAGCCAACGCATAAATAATGAATTTCGCTGATCCTTTTGGTTAAGCGGATCATTAGGTGCATAAACAGATTTTATTGGAGAAAAGAAAGGCAGATAATCTGAAATGCCATTTAAACTATTGCCATACATTTGCCGGCTTTGGTCAAAGCCTAAAAACAATCCCGGAATCCATTTAGGCTGCCAGGTTAAAACTATGCCTGAAAGATATCGCCAATTACCCGGTTTAGGCACATATAAATTAGCACCGAAGTAATAATAATCAGGTATTAATGGCGGGAACCCCGAACTTTCTAACCTGCCAGCTATAATCTGCCCTTCAAATGACCCAATGGGCGTTTTTATAGGTCGCGATGTATTTAATGTCAGGTGTGCAAAACCAGGTGCCGAGTTACTCATTAACAAAGAGTTTCTTATACCTGGCCCCCACCATAAATTTTCGGTTGATAAACCAAATGATAATGATTTCGCATTGATACGGATGCTGCTTTGACCCGGGTATAGGCGAAAATAACTCTCCTTACCAAACCTTACAGGCAGATCAATATTATTGTAAATATCATAATACCTGGCAAAAATGGCATCATAACTTTGTAGGTTAAAAGTATCAAATGGCGAATTTTGCGCAATTACTATTTCGGGTTTAAATTGAACTGTTAAAATTCCGGTCTGCAAAAATACCCCGCCGCTTATAAGGGTTTCAAAGCCTTTTGCCGGTATCATTGCGCCATCGTTCCAACCATACGGATGATGTGTAGTAAACTGAGTTTGCATACTAAATGGCAAAATGCTACCATTTATATTACCGATCTCCGATTTAAAGCCTGAGCTACTATTATATAATAATTTATCGCGTTGTTCAATACTATCAGGAAAAACGGGCCGTACAGTAAATGATACGTTAGTATCAGTTACCCCTAATAACTGCGCCCTCCTGTAATAATCTTCAATTGCAATACTACCAACCGGCAAAGATTGTGCATTAACAGCCAATTTAACAAACAGAAGAGGTATAATAATTACAGCTATATACTTTATAATTTTCATAATGTAATAGCTTTAACAATTATATTATCTACCGACCAACTTCTTTCGCACGTAGGGTTTGCATAATTCTTTGGGTCAAGCTTATCTAAACATTGCAGCAATAAGGTTGCATTGTTATCCCTAAAAGTTTTAGTTATTTTATATTGTGTAGTACTATTAGGATCATTCTTTAAACTGCAGGCACCAGGCAAATCGGTGCGATACGCCCCCGCTTTGGGGTTATTAATAGTGGTAGGATAGTCATCCGGATATGACTGCGGAGGGCATATATTACCAGGTATACATCCTAAGTTTGAAAATGTGGCATTTATATAAGTTGAATTGTTAACCAGCATTTGCCAAATTGCCGGCCCGTCGGGTTCAAGATATCCCCTCCAGTTATCATGAATATAAAGGTCAAACGAAATAGTCACCAAATCATGTTTAGGTAAATTATTTAATGAAAGTGTAAAGCCACCACCGCTATATCGCCCTAAAACTGAGGTACCATTAAATTGATCAATTGTTCCGCCTGTAATTTGGGATAAGTTATTGCTTTCAAAATCATTTGAATAAACAAGTGATTCGTTTTTAACTTTTTTACAAGAGCATAAGAAAGCAATAAGCAAAAGAGGGAATAATAAGTTCCTAATCATTCAAAATAGCTTTAATCAAATCCAACTCCTCAAAAACTGAGTTTTTGCTTTTAAACTCATGAACTATTTGCTTCATTGATTTCACTACCTGAAAATCGTCATTATTTTTAGCGCATTTAACTAAATCATAAACCTGGCCTTCAATGTCGTCAAATAAATATTCACGTACTTTTCCGATCATGATTTTTTCGTGATGCGTAGGCATTGTGTTTTCGTTATCATTAAGTAACTCTTCAAACAGCTTTTCGCCCGGGCGCAAACCAGTATATTCTATTTTTATATCCTGATTGGGCACTAAACCCGCAAGGCGAATCATACGTTTTGCCAATTCAATAATTTTTACAGATTTACCCATATCAAAAATGTAAATCTCGCCTCCTTTACCCATACAGCCTGCCTCTAAAACCAATCGGCAAGCTTCGGGTATGGTCATGAAATAACGGGTTATTTCTGGATGTGTTACGGTAATAGGCCCCCCCTTTTCAATTTGTTGCTTAAAACGAGGAATTACTGAGCCATTTGACCCAAGAACGTTACCAAAGCGTGTAGTTATAAAACGGGTATTTTTATTGGTACCATTTAAATAACTTAAACCATTGGTAAAAGTATAGTCTTTATTGCTTATTGACCGATTTAAAGATTGCACATATATTTCGGCAATACGTTTTGATGCCCCCATTACGTTGGTAGGATTAACCGCCTTATCTGTTGATATCATTACAAACTTTTGTACGCCATACTTCACCGATAAATCTGCAATAATTTTTGTACCCCAAACATTGGTTTTTACAGCTTCAGATGCATTATCTTCCATCATGGGTACATGTTTATAGGCTGCAGCATGATATACATAATGAGGCTTATAGGTTTCAAACAAATAATGCATTCGCCTTTCGTCCTTCACATCGCCAATAAAAGAAAGGAAATTTGCTTCAAAATAAGTTTCGCTAACTTCAAGATATAAATGATGTAAACCTGTTTCGGATTGATCACACATTATTATCAAATCCGAATCAAATTTTAACAACTGCCTTACTATTTCACTACCTATTGAGCCGGCTGCACCTGTAATTAATATCCTTTTACCTTTTAATTCTTTTTGAATGTTAGCAATGTCTATCTCAATTGATTTTCTGTTTAAAAGATCCTCAATATTAATTTTTTGTATTTGAGTTTGCTGTAACTTACCACTTGTCCATAAATCATGAGAAGGCACACTCAATACTTTAATATCATTTTCCAGGCAGATATCAACTATTTTATTTTTGTGCTCAAGTGGTATGGTATGCGTAGCAAAAATAATTTCATCCAATTCATGCTGCTCAATAAGTTCAGGTAAATCAACCGCGTCTAATATTTTAATACCATCTATTGTTTTACCTACTTTTCGTTGATCATCATCAACAAAGGCTATAATACTTTTATTAAACCTGTTATCATGATCAAAAGTTCTTTTTGCCGCCACACCTGATTCGCCGGCGCCATAAACTATAACCCTGCGTTTATCAAGGTTTATATTTTTAATATACAAAAAGAAATATTTTACTAATATGCGGTAGGTAACCATTAACAGAAAACATACCAAAACATTGATAATTAAAATACTGCTTGAAATAATTGGCAGACCGGTAAAAGCTACCGAACTGATACTTATTAAAAAATACAAGCCATTACTTATCAGAACTGATGCCAGTATGCGAAAAGAATCCTGTGCACTTGTGTATCGTATTATTCCTGCGTAAGTTTTTACTGATAAGAATACACCTGTATTTATGGCGGTTAATATTAAAATATTACGACTGAATTCGCTATAATTTGCCTTAGATAAATCAAAGTTATGTTTAATTAAATAAGCTATAGTTAATGATATAATGCTAATTACAAGGTCGAGCGTAAAAATTATCCAGCGCGGTACGATGTTGATTTGCTTAAAAAAGCTTGACGATGCACTCATAGATAGGAAAATAATTTAGTATATGTATTGCAAATTTAAAAAAATTCAAAATAGAATATAATTTTGTATACTATTTTCAAAAAAACACATTTACCAATACAATATTACTAATAATAAATAAAATTCCAACTATTATTAATGACTATTTAGAGTACAAAGCTTTTTTGATCCTTCAAGTGATAGTCTGGTTGAAATAAAAAAAACTGTAGCCACACATAAAATAATTAACATTGGTATTATTGATAAGTTTGAAAAGTGTACAATTAAAATGTTAATTAATCCCTGCACCATAGTATAAATACCAGAAACTACTATATGGGAAATGCACTTTTCATTCGCTAAAAATTGATAAAAATGCGTACGGTGCGGCTCGAAAACGTTTTCCTTTCGCAATAACCGAAAAAAAATAGTTGTAACTGTATCAAGGCCATAAAGTAGCAACAGGAGCAAATAGCTAAGATTACCTGTTTTAATTATTAATAACAACAGAAAAAAAACTATTATAAATGCAATACTTACACTACCAACATCGCCAGCAAAGCACTTGGCTTTAATGCGAAAATTGAAGAAGTTAAAAACCAGTAATGAGATAATAACAATAATTAAATACTTATTATCTACAAAATGGGTTATATAATTATTAATATAATAAAGTGTTGATATCGTCAGCAACGCATATAATCCGGTTATGCCATTAATACCATCCATAAAATTAATGGCATTAATAGTACCTATAACAAAAATAAATGCCAAAAATGTAAGATAATAAGGTATGTTATATAATCCTATTTGGTAAAACAATAGTATAACACTAAATAGATGTATAAATATTCTTAGTTTATTACTAACATGTTTAATATCATCAGCAAAGCTTATTAAGCTTATTAAAAATAAAGCAAGGATAAAGTATGGATATTGAACTCCATAAACTGGTTGTATAACCAATATACTTAATGGAAAAATTATACCTCCGCCACGAATTGTAATTTTTGTATGTGAACTGCGGTGATTAGGTTTATCAATTATATTAAACTTATCAGCTATTTTAAAGTAAATAACTTC
This sequence comes from Mucilaginibacter sp., assembly GCA_025929405.1. Lineage (GTDB taxonomy): Bacteria > Bacteroidota > Bacteroidia > Sphingobacteriales > Sphingobacteriaceae > Mucilaginibacter. The sequence goes on from JAICMD010000004.1 coordinate 23,234, forward strand.
AAGTATAAAAAGTACAACTATAAAAATAGCTATTAAAAATAGACTCATTTAACCTAAATATTGCGTTAGCTCTAAACGAAATTTAATACTTTAAAAATCTACTTTTTTAATATACCCAAAATAACAACCGCTAATGATGCCAGGCCCGTAGTATACGCAAGTATTGCCTGTGCAACGCCCGATTGGCTTACCGGCTTTTTAGGCACATAAATTTCACTACCTGCCTTCACCTTGGGATGAAAGTGTAAAAATAAAAAGCTCCTTGTACCTTTAACCGTACCATTAGGATAAACTATATAAGCCCCCCTTTTTAAAGCCTTTGGAGAATACCCGCCTGCATTTAATACATATTCTTTAAAGGTTTTTCCGCCGCCGTAAACTACTGCACTTGGATATAATACTTCTCCGTTTATTTTAACTATTTGCTGTTGTTTAGGTACCCTTAAAACATCTCCATTTTCTAAGATCAAATCATCGTTACTTCCGGGTTTTTGCAAAATCTTTTTAAGATTAATACCTATATAATTGTTTCTAAATTGAGTAGTATCTTCATTTGCGTTTAACGTTGAATCTTTATAAGTATGTTGTAAACGCTTTAAACGATCGGCACGCTCCTTATTTAAAGCAAGCGTATCTATCTTACTTTTATCAACCCCAAGCACGGCATTATTATCACGCTTTAAACTACTGCCTTCGATGTCGGCCGAAGCTGTTAACCCGCCCGCTCTGGATACCAGATTTGATATTTTTTCATTTTTATACTGTATTGCGTAAGTGCCGGGGTACATCACCTCCCCTTCTACCCTAACAGTTTTCTGCACCTCAAAACCTGGCAGGCTATAAACCGAAACAATGTCAAATGGCTTTAATGTAAAATTTATGTCCCCGCTTTTTAGACTGGCGTCTATATCAACAGAAAAAACCAGCGATGTTTCGGCATTTGGCAAACTCGGATCACTGTTAAAGGTACGACGGGCAACTTGTATACGTTTTGCGCTGGCGCCTTCAGCAAAACCACCCGCACGTATAATTAAATCCGAAACCTGCATGCTATCAGCATAGGCATATACACCGTTTTTTCTTACTTCACCTTTTATAGTTACCGTATACTTATTACGGAGATCAAAAACAGATGCAACCAAAACACTATCTTCACGTTGCAATGTTATATCAGGGGATTTATTATTTAGGATATCGGCAACGTTAAAATGTAATTGTTGGGTGCTGTTATCCGGGTTGAGTCTGATAATAGTTGCACGGTTTGTAAACGCATCTTCTTTTAACCCGCCGGCATTTTTTATTAATTGCGATACTGTTAAGCCGTTTTGTAATTCATATTCGCCCGGGCGAAAAACAGCTCCTTTAATAATTACTCTGTTTTCATACCTGTCCAATATAGCGTCAACAGTATATACATCGCCAGGTTTAGGAATGTGTGTATTAAAATCCTTCTCAAATACATCTGTTATGCGGCGCTGCTTATTACTTTTTTCTACGGTTTTTATCCTATCGGTATAAGCCAGATCTGTAAACCCGCCTGCAAAATTTATAACATCCTGCAATGTTTCTCCCGGAAGAGTTTCAAATAATGCAGGAATCTTTACTTCGCCTTTTAATTCGACCCTTGTTCCATAAGGAGGCACCCTAATAATATCCTGATCACGAAGGGTTATATCATCTTTACGGCTGCCTTTTGTTAAAAAATCATATAAGTCAAGCGTCCTTATTATACGGCCATTTCTTATTAATTCTATTTTTCTGAATGAGCCAATATCATTAGGGCCACGCGCAAGATATAAAGCATTAAATACTGTTGAAACTGATGGCAAAGTATAAGTAGCAGGCCTTACCAATTGGCCTTGCAAAATAACTTTTATACTACGGATATTACCTAAATTAACTGCTATGTTTGTGCCGCGCCCAATGGCATATCTGTTTGCTGCTAATTTAGCTTTTATTAACGTAGTGGCTTGTTCTACTGTTCTTCCGGCAACGTTAAGTATCCCAACTCCCGGAATGTTAATATTTCCTTCCGGCGATACTAAAAGGTCCCAATGAGTTAATGAATTACCATACACATCTATTACCAGATGATCATCGGGGCCTAAAATATAATTTAGCGGAGTTGCTAATCGTAAATTAGGTTCAAAACTATTATTGGTACTATTTCTGAAAAGATCGGCGCCAAATATTTTAGGGCGCAAATCTACAAAAAGATCAAAGGGTTTTTTTTGTGTACGGGTTGTATCCTCATAGTTTTGCCTACTGTTTGATCGACGATTATTTGTAGTATCAATACCATTATTAAAACCAGTGTTAGAATTATTTTTGTTATTATTATTATAATCGGTAGTGTTACCATCTTTTTTACGGATGTCACTAATTCTAGATTGCAAACGTTGTACCTGTGAAGCCGGTAATTGATTATTTTGTGCTTGTTGTATAACCTGATCGTCCGTTAAACCCTGCGATTGTGCTTTTTGAAGCATTTCTCTAATTTGGCTATCTGAAAGATCATCAACATTTATGTTTGATAAATTTTGAGGAAGAGATTGGGCAATAACTGAACTGGTAGTCAGTACACATAAAAAAACGATTAATATTGAAAGGTATATTTTAAAATTGTTCATTTTTCAAGGTAACTACAGTTCATAACTTTACTAATCTGTAATTTTTTGCAATAATAAGTAATTAAAACTGCTTTTGTGATGTTCGCAAATTAATAAAGCCCGTTAACTAAAACAATAATAGTTGCTAATATTAATTTATTATATGTTTAATATTTGAGGTTAATCAGACAGCTATTTGTTTTTTTAAAAAATCATCATAAGCTAATTTAATACCCTCTCTTAATTCAATTGTATGTTTCCAGCCTTTACTGTGCAGTTTGCTTACGTCCATTAATTTTCTGGGGGTACCATCTGGTTTGGTTGCATCAAATTCAATTTCACCTTTGTATCCTATAATGTCTTTAATTAATAAAGCCAAATCTTTAATAGAAAGATCTTTGCCTGTACCAATATTAATTAAACCCTCCTCGTCATAATTTTGCATTAAGTAATAGCAAGCCTCAGCCATATCATCAGCAAATAAAAACTCGCGTTTAGGCATACCCGTACCCCAAATAGTTACAGTTGGTGCATTTTGTTCTTTAGCTTCATGAAACCGCCTTATCAGGGCCGGTAATACATGCGAGTTTTGAGGATGATAATTATCATTATAACCATACAAATTTGTTGGCATAACTGATATATAATTACATCCGTATTGCGCGCGGTAAGCATCGCACATTTTAATGCCAGCTATTTTGGCGATTGCATAGGGTTCATTAGTTTCTTCAAGCAAACCTGTTAAAAGGTATTCTTCCTTTAACGGCTGTGGTGCCAATTTAGGATATATGCAACTTGATCCTAAAAAAAGCAGTTTGGTTACATTATTTATATATGAAGAGTGTATTACATTATTTTGTATCTGTAAGTTTTCATACAAAAAATCGGCACGATAAGTATTGTTTGCAACAATACCGCCCACTTTAGCCGCAGCTAAAAAAACATATTCAGGTTTTTCTGAGGCAAAAAAACCCGCAACTGCTTGTTGGTTCCGCAAATCTAGTTCGGATGAAGTGCGTACTATAATATTACTATACCCTTCTTTGATAAGTTTACGATGAATAGCAGATCCAACCATGCCTTTATGACCGGCAATGTATATTTTAGAATTTTTATTCATTTCTTATTCAAACTGGTTTTTAATTGTATAACCAGAATTTTTTAGCAAACGTTCTTTTTCAAACAAATTCAAATCAGCAGCTACCATTTCCCTAACTAATCCTTGCAGATCATATTTTGGCTTCCATCCCAGTTTAGCATTACATTTGGATGGATCACCTATTAACAAATCAACTTCGGTTGGCCTGAAATATTGAGGGTCAACATTTACCACTTCTTTTCCTACAGATACCTGATATTCGGGATTATTACATTTAACCACATACCCCTTTTCATTAACGCCATCGCCTTTAAATTCAACTTCAATACCTGCTTCGGCAAAAGCCATCCTTACAAACTCGCGTACGCGGGTGGTAACACCAGTTGCAATAACAAAATCTTCAGGTTTTTCCTGCTGCAATATCAGCCACATGGCTTCTACATAATCTTTAGCGTGGCCCCAGTCGCGTTGTGCGTCAAGGTTACCCAAAAACAGTTTATCTTGCAAACCCATAGCTATTTTAGCCACACCACGGGTAATTTTGCGGGTTACAAAGGTTTCGCCGCGCAGCGGGCTTTCGTGGTTAAATAATATACCATTGCAGGCAAACATATCATAAGCTTCACGATAGTTTACGGTTATCCAGTAACCATATAATTTAGCCACTGCATAAGGCGAACGCGGGTAAAATGGCGTTGTTTCTGATTGCGGCACAGCTTGTACCAAACCATACAACTCGGAAGTTGATGCCTGGTATATTTTGGTTTTTTTGGTTAAGCCCAAAATCCGTACTGCTTCTAATATTCTTAGGGTACCAATACCATCGGCATTGGCTGTATATTCAGGTGTATCAAAACTTACCTTTACGTGCGACATTGCACCTAAATTGTATATTTCATCAGGCTGTACCTGTTGTACTATGCGGATAAGATTGGTTGAATCGCTCAAGTCGCCATAATGTAATATCAAATTTTTATTACTGTCATGCGGGTCCTGATATAAATGGTCAATCCGGTCTGTATTAAATAATGAGCTTCGGCGTTTAATGCCATGTACTTCATAGCCTTTTGAGATTAATAACTCTGCCAGATAGGCTCCATCTTGTCCGGTTATGCCTGTAATAAGGGCTACTTTTTTCATGTATATTGTTGAAGAATTTTGCTGCTAAAATAACATCTATTTGTCCAGCTTAATAATAATTTATTTAGAATGCGTTGTCATCACCCCGTATCAGGTTCCAAAAGGTGAGGAATATAATTTTGAGATCTAACAGAAACGACCAATTTTCCAAATACCAAACGTCGGCTTCAACACGCTTCGATATATCATCGGCACTTTTTGTTTCGCCGCGTAAACCGTTTGTTTGCGCCCAACCGGTTATACCCGGCTTTAAAAAATGGCGAACCATAAATTGATCAATTAATTGCGAATACTCCTTAGTATGGCTAAGCATATGCGGCCTTGGCCCCACTACAGACATATTACCAATTAAAACATTAAAAAACTGCGGAAATTCATCTAAACTGGTTCTGCGTATAAAGGCTCCGATAGATGTTATACGGTCATCGCCTTTAATAGCCTGTTTTATATGAGCATCCTGATTAACATGCATGCTTCTAAACTTATAACATTTAAAAGGAACATTATTTTTGCCCGAACGCACCTGCACAAAAAATACCGGCCCCGGCGATTGGAGCTTAATTATAATAGCCAAAATTGGCAAAAGCCAACTCAGCACAAACACAATTACAACTAATGAAAATAATATATCAAACAACCGCTTTATAATACGATTAAGCATGCTTTCCAGCGGCTCGGGGCGCACTGATATTACGGGGATATGATCAAAATTTTGCACATACATTGCCCGCTTTTTAGGATTGATATAATATTCGGGAATAAGTTTAAAACGTATTAAATGCTTGTCAGCATTCAGCATTAACTTTTCAATTTTATCAGATTGTGCAACAGGAAGGGCACAAAATATCTCGTCGACCTTATTAGTTAGCACATAATCAATGCAATCGTCAATCTTACCCAGATATAAATCGTCATTTGCAATGTGCGACGATTGATCATCAAAAAAGCCCAATATTTTATAACCGCTATGCTTATAATGTTTAAAATACTCAAAAATGTCCCTTCCGGTGGGGCCTGCACCGGCAATTACAATATTTCTGGAATCCATTAACAGGTTACGATTGCTTTTACGTATAGCTAAAAAGATTAATTTCCATAATCCAATCAGCACACCAAACAACAATAATGAATACAATAAATAATGGCGTGACACCATATAAGTTTGGGGCCCTATAATAACCAGTATGGCAAAACATATTAATGATACAAATAACAGGTAGGTTTTAAAAAAAGCCTGATAGGTACGTATCGAGTCGCGGTTTAATACACGCTCATACAGCCCGGTTATGTTTGTTGATAACAGCCAAAACAAATTAAAAACCAGCATTATCAGCAGATATTTGTTATCAGATGACCATTCGGAGTTTTTATTGATTATTAAGTACGCTATAAACATGCTGGTATTTAGCATGATATAATCAATTGTAAGATTGATAGCTTTAATAAATGTAGCGTACCTGTAAACCATTTACATGTTATATACTGTTCAGGTTATTTATTTCATTAAGGGTTGCAACCGCGCTGCCAAATTTTGCTACTACAATTGCCGCGGCGCTGTTAGCAAAATCGCATGCATCTGATATTGATAATTTATTAGCTAATGCAAAAGCTAATGCGGCAATAACGGTATCACCGGCGCCGGTTACATCAAAAACGTCAATTGCTTTTGTGGGCTTTTTAGTTATTTTATTTTGATGATATATGGCTACACCTTCTTCAGATAAGGTAACCACAATTATTGGCGAGGCCGTAACTTTTGCAATTGCTTTGCAAGCCTGTTCAAGTGTTTCATCATTGGTTATTTTTACACCTGATGCCAGTTCGGCTTCCTTTTTATTTGGCTTTATTAAACCTGCACCATAGTATGGCGATAAATCTTTTGCTTTTGAATCAACTACGGTTAATACATTTTTTGTGGTGCAAAGCTTTATTATATTTTTTACCAGGTAAGGGCTTAATACTCCTTTGCAATAATCAGATAGTATAACAACGTCAATACTATCTATTTTACTTTTTAAAAATTCAATTATTTTATCTGCAACAATATCAGCGCAGTAGTGCTTATCTTCTTTATCAAGCCTAATTAACTGATGTTTGCTTACGCTAACACGGCTTTTTATAGTGGTGCGCCGCGATTCGTCATTTATTAAATGATAAAAATCAGGTGTCAGCTTATCCAGTTCGTTTTTAAGAATATCGTTTGCGCTGTCATTGCCACTTACACTTATGATGGATGCCTCACAGTCAAAAGCTTTCAGATTTTCCAATACGTTTCCTGCACCCCCTAAACTGTAAACTTCATCCGATACATCAACAACCTGTACCGGTGCCTCGGGCGAAATACGGCTGCATGAACCATTAATATAATGATCAAGCATAATATCGCCTATTACACAAATTTTTGTTTTAGTATGCGCCGGGAAATTAAATAAAGGCATTTGCAGCTATATGAAAAGTAATAAATTACTAATATCGATAATTAAGCAGAATTTTAACAATAATTAAAATTACGCCTGCCCCATAGTACCGCCAAAATTCATGGGGAATCCTGCAGGCCCCTGTTGTATTTTAACTGTGCCGTTAGCGGCCTCAAATTTTTCTATATTATCTTCAAGGGCGCTTACCAGCCGTTTGGCATGCTCTGGCGTAAGTATAATTCTTGATTTTACTTTAGCTTTTGGTACACCAGGTACTACGCGTATAAAATCAATCACAAACTCGGTAGTTGAATGGGTAATAATTGCCAGATTTGAGTATATACCCTCAGCTATTTCTTCAGATAGCTCAATACTTAACTGATGTTCGTTTTGCTCTTCTTCCATAGTGCTAAAATAGCAAAGCCTTCTATTTTCAAGAAGGCTTTGCATAAATTAATATTTGTAATAACTATTAAGCTTCTACTTCTTCAGTTTTTGAAGCCATTAAGCGGTCAAATTCTTCCTGAGAACCTACGCGGATATTTTCGTATTCGCGCAGACCGGTTCCTGACGGAATTAAGTGACCAACAATTACGTTTTCTTTCAAGCCAAGCATTAAATCTTTTTTACCTGCTATAGCTGCTTCGTTAAGTACTTTGGTAGTTTCCTGGAATGAAGCCGCAGAGATAAATGATTTAGTACCCAATGATGCACGGGTAATACCTTGCAACATCGGACTTGAAGTAGCTGCAATAGCATCACGCACTTCAACCAATTTTAAATCTTTACGTTTTAAAACTGAATTTTCGTCACGCAACTTCCTTACAGATACTATCTGGCCGGCTTTTAAGGTTTCTGAATCTCCGGGATCAACAACTACTTTCTTATCAAAGATCTCGTCATTTTCTACCATAAAATCCCAGCTATCAACTGATTCGCGCTCTAAGAAACGGGTATCGCCTGCATCTTCAATAGATACCTTTTGCATCATTTGATGAACGATAACCTCAAAGTGCTTATCATTTATCTTCACACCTTGTAAACGGTAAACTTCCTGTATACCGTTAACCAGGTATTCCTGTACTGCAGCCGGGCCTTTAATGGCCAGGATATCAGCCGGAGATATTGAACCATCAGATAATGGCATACCTGCTTTTACAAAGTCATTATCCTGTACAAGGATGTGTTTTGACAATGGTACAAGGTATTTTTTAACCTGACCGTCTTTTGATTCGATGGTTATTTCGCGGTTACCACGTTTAACACCGCCTAAGGTTACCACACCATCAATTTCGGTTACTACAGCCGGGTTAGATGGGTTACGTGCTTCAAACAACTCAGTTACACGTGGTAAACCACCTGTAATATCCCGGGTTTTACCTGTTGAACGAGGTATTTTAGCGATGATCTGTCCGGTTTGTAGTTTCTCGCCTTCATCAACAGCAATGTGTGCACCTACCGGGATGTTGTAGCCTTTTATTAAATTACCCTTGTTATCAACAACCTGGATAGCCGGGTTCTTGGTTTTATCGCGGGTATCAATAATCACTTTTTCGCGGTGCCCTGTTTGCTCGTCTGATTCTTCGCGGAAGGTAATACCTTCTAATACAGCCTCAAATTGAGCAACACCTGCAAATTCAGAGATGATTACCGCATTGTACGGATCCCATGAACAGATACGGTCGCCACGTTTTATTTTGCTGCCATCTTTTACATACAGGTATGAACCATAAGGAATGTTATTGGTAACAATTACTTTATTGCTTCCTTCTTCCAGTATGCGGAATTCGCCCGAACGACCTAATACTACATCAACAGCACCTTCTTCGGCTGTTTGATAAGTAACGGTACGTACGTTCTCAAACTCAATGATACCATCAAACTTAGCGTTGATCTGTGATTCAGCAGCGATGTTTGATGCGGTACCACCCACGTGGAAGGTACGTAAGGTTAACTGTGTACCCGGCTCACCGATTGACTGTGCCGCAATTACACCAACAGCCTCGCCTTTTTGCACACGTTTACCGCTTGCAAGGTTACGGCCATAGCATAATGCACATACACCACGCTTGCTTTCGCAAGTTAATACCGAACGTATTTCAATACCTTCTAACGGTGAATTTTCAATGCTCTTAGCAATTTCTTCAGTGATATCTTCACCTGCTGATACCAATAACTCATTGGTAATAGGGTCATGTACATCATTTAATGATGTACGGCCCAAAATACGATCATATAAAGGTTCAACAATATCTTCGTTATCCTTTAACGCCGTGGTGTATATACCTCTTAAAGTTCCACA
>JAICMD010000225.1 GCA_025929405.1 Mucilaginibacter sp.
ACAGCAAAATACGTGTTATACGCGAAGGTGTGGTAATTTATACCGGTGAGCTTGCTTCGTTAAAACGCTTTAAAGATGATGTTAAAGAAGTATCTGCAAACTATGAGTGCGGTTTAAACATCCAAAACTTTAACAATATTGAAGTAGGCGACATTGTTGAAGCTTACGAAAATGTAGAAGTAAAACGTAAACTATAATAGTTTGCTACTAATATCTTAAAAAAGAAAGGCTTCCATTTGGAGGCCTTTCTTTTTTAAGATATTAGTTTATATATCCATTACTTCTTTTTTCTTCTTGCTGCGCATACGTTTGGGAATTAGTTCCAATATCTCGTTTTTAAGGGCATCTATCATGCGCCGCTTTAAATAGTTTTTTTGTATAACAATGCTTACCTCGCGCGCAGGCTCGGGCGATTTAAAATAACGTACACGGTTCAATTGCTTCTCAGTAAGATCGGCAATGGCCATTTCGGGAAGTATAGTAGCGCCATTGTTTTGGTCGACCATGCGTTTTAAAGTTTCAACGCTGCCGGTATTGTATTCAAAATGTTTAAATCCCTGGGTGGCTTTGCGCCGTTGGCATATATTTAAAACCTGTTCGCGCATGCAATGCCCCTCATTAAGCACCCATATTTCTTCCATGTCAATATCGTCAGGGCTTATACTTTTCTTTTTATGCAGTTTACTGGTTTTTGAAATATACGCCACAAAGTTTTCATAAAAAACAGGTATTTCAATTAACGAGCTTTCATGTAACGGCGTAGATAAAATCCCGCAATCTATTAACCCCAGCTTTAGTTGTTGTATAATATTTTCAGTGGTTTGTTCCCATACTATCAATTTTACCTGTGGGTACCTTTCCACAAAACCGTTAAGCAATTTTGGTAATATATAAGGCGATATTGTAGGTATTATTCCCACTTTTAATTCGCCGGCAAGGTCTCTTTGCCTGTCGGTAATTATTTCTTTTATTTTTTCGCTTTCAGATAATAATACTCTTGCCTGCGCAATTATGTCAATGCCAATTTCGGTAGGCACAACAGGCTGCTTGCTTCTGTCAAATATTTTTACGCCAAGCGTATCTTCTAGCTTTTGTACCTGCATGCTTAATGTAGGTTGGGTTACAAAACACTTTTCTGCTGCAGCCACAAAGCTGCGGTAAGTATCCACCGCCACAATATATTCAAGCTGAATTAAGGTCATATAGATTAAATCTATTCAAATATAATAAATAATTAATTTTATCTATTATGATGAATGTTTATTGTGAATTGGCAGTAGTAAGTGCTGCATGGAATAACAAGTAGATGATACGGTAGTCTTTAAATAGAAAAGGATCTGGTAATAAACTATCAGATCCTTTTTGTTGAATATATTTTTCCTTTACGCAGTATTTCACCACTGCCCATTCACTATTCTACCGTAACTGATTTTGCAAGATTACGTGGTTGGTCCACATTACAACCACGCATTACGGCTGTATGATATGATAACAGTTGTAATGGTATAGTAGCCACCAGCGGCACAAACGCTTCATGGGTTTGTGGTATTTCAATTACATAATCGGCCATTTCCTTTACATCCACATCGCCTTCAGATACAATAGCTATTACACGTCCTTTACGCGCTTTTACTTCTTGTATATTACTTATTACCTTTTCGTACGATGAGTTTTTAGTGGCAATAAATATTACCGGCATAGCTTCGTCAATCAAAGCAATTGGGCCGTGTTTCATTTCGGCAGCAGGATAGCCCTCGGCGTGTATATATGATATTTCTTTAAGCTTTAATGCACCTTCAAGCGCTACAGGGAATGAACTGCCTCTGCCCAAAAACAAACAGTTGTTTGTTTTTATAAAAGTGGCAGCAATTTCTTTAATACGGTCGTTTGATTTTAGCGCACGTTCAACTAACTCGGGTATCTCATTAAGTTCAGTTAAATATTCAACCAGTTTGCTCTGCGCTATCATGCCCCGTTGCTGTGCAATATAAAATGCTAATAATGTAAGTACGGTAACCTGGGCAGTAAAGGCTTTGGTTGATGCTACACCAATTTCCGGGCCGGCGTGGGTATAAACCCCGGCATGGGTAGTACGCGGAATAGATGCACCAACCACATTGCAAATACCAAAAATAGTAGCGCCCTTTTCTTTAGCAAGTTCAATAGCTGCCATTGTATCGGCAGTTTCGCCTGATTGTGATATGGCTATAACCAGGTCACGTTCAGAAATTATAGGATTGCGATATCTAAATTCAGAAGCATATTCAACCTCAACGGGTACACGGGCATACTCCTCAATAAGATATTCGCCAACCAAACCGGCATGCCATGAGGTGCCGCAGGCAATGATAATTATACGATCGACATTTTTAAGCTTTTCGGCATATTCTTTAATGCCGCCTAACTGTACCTTCCCCTCCTGCGGATATATACGTCCCCTTAAACAATCGCGTATTGAACGTGGTTGTTCGTATATTTCCTTTAGCATAAAATGTTCATAACCGCCCTTTTCAAGCATTTCCAGTTTTAGGTCAAGCTCATGTATGTATGGTATTTGAACGGTATTGTCAATATTTTTTATAAGCAAGTTATCACGCTCAATGTAAGCTATTTCATTATCGTTTAGGTAGATAACGTTTTTGGTATATTCAACAATAGGGGTAGCGTCTGATGCTATGAAGTATTCCTTTTGGCCAACTCCAATTACCATTGGGCTGCCTTTTCGGGCCGCTATTACTAAATCTGGCTCATCGGCGCTCATTATTACAATAGCGTAAGCCCCAATAACTTTATTTAATGCAATCCTCACCGCTTCGCGCAAATCAACACCGGTTTCCTTTTGTATGTCTTCAACAAAGTGTATCAATACTTCGGTATCAGTATCGCTTTTAAAAACATGGCCCTTGGCTAATAAGGTTTCCTTGATGGTGGCATAATTTTCAATAATGCCATTATGTATTATGGTAAGCTTACGGTCGCCGGAGGAGTGTGGATGCGAATTACGATCGCTTGGTGCACCATGTGTTGCCCAGCGGGTATGGCCCATGCCTACAGAGCCTTCAAGTTTCAGATCTTTAACAAAATTTTCCAGATCACTAACTTTGCCGGCTTTTTTATAAACTTTTAAGTCTTTATCAAATAAGGCAATACCAGCGCTATCATATCCACGATATTCAAGCCTTTGTAACCCTTTAATAATGATTGGGTAAGCATCCCTATGCCCAATATAGCCAACAATTCCACACATAAGTAAAAATATTATAAGTTATTAACCAAAAATATGTCTAATAACCACTAATTAACAAAAAAGTTGAAACAATTTAGTGCTATTATTTAGATAGCTTGGTATAAATAATATTTAACTTAATGCGGTATGGCGATGCCGGGTCTGAACCAATGGCAAAAGTCCTTGCAGATGTAGTTGCCGAAGGCAGGGATGATAATGACCTGTCATCATAATCTACCGGGCCTATAAAAGTGCCATAATCTACGGTACGTCCCCGTAATAAATCCTCAATATAAGCAGTTATAGTAAAATGATAATTTTTTGTTGTTGATGAATAAATTCCACCAAATGTGCCAAATGCGGCAGCTCGTGGGTCGGCTGCTGAAGCGTCCTGAAGCGCGATACGCTGATGTGCCAGGTCATATCGGTACATACTTATTTGTGCTAAAGGCGCAAACGGTATTTCAGACCCTGGGTTAGGCGTTATAACCAGTTCGGCCCGGTTTAGTACAATATCCGATCCGATGGTTTTTAATATATTTTTTAAATAAGGGAAGCTGATCTGTGCCCTTAAACCAACTCCCTGTAAATAAAATACAGGACTTGATTTTGTTTTATTGTTTAATTCATTTTGTACCGCAGTAGAGTAAGTGTGCCTAATCTCAACCGCATGGTTAGTTGTAAGCAAGGTGGTATTTAATGTATCAATTGTGCTGCCGTTGGTAACACGATAATAAACATTTATTTGAGCTACCGAGTCGGGCGCAATCATGATAGCGCCACCTGAGCCTGTGGTTCCTGTTTTATCTAACGTAATATATAAGCCCTTTACATTATTTTTAAATATAAGGTTTGATGATAGCTGCGAACTGCTTGCGTTAAATAATATTGAATTAATAAAATTTGGATTAATAGGTACCCTGATCTGCGGTGCTACCTTTATCAAGCTATCTTTATAGCCGGAAACATTGGCATTAATTTTAATGCTGTCATTCATTCTGGCCAAAAAAGATTTTGTGCCCAATAAATTGGCGCTGTTATAATTCCATTTTTTGGTATTATAATAATTTGCGCCTAAAACACGCTCATTTAGCTGGTACACATTAACTTTGTAACGCGAAGCAATCGAGTCGCCATAAAACCCATGCGCATATTTAAGTACAAGCAAGGCCGAATCTATGGTTATGGTTCCCGTAGGTAAAGTATAGGCAGTGTTGCCGGGTAAATTTAAATCAGTAGCAATATTTGCTTCTGTTACTCCCAAAACAGGATCTTTAAAATAAGCCAATTGCAGCTTAGTTGCAGACGATGTAACAACACTGTCTTCGGGAATGGTATTAACAACAATGGTAGATGTATCTATCAGGCTGCCATTAAGTTGATTGGCGCTGTTTACACCCAAGCCAATGCTGTCCTGATTTTTGCAACTCCCTAAAATAAAAAGACTTATCAACAACGTTAATAAGTCTAATCTTAAAAATTTCATATATAAATGATCTCTCAAAGTTTATACAACGTCTGCCAATTCTTCATTGACAATTTCGTCGTAAAAATTGTAATAATTTTCGAAATCAGAAGTAGAATTAAATTCTAAAACCGATTTATTGCTGTTTTTAACATTATTTAACACATCTCCGTCGATATCCTCGCTGGCCAAAACTATGGCATCGCTGTATTGTATGGCACCTTCATATAAAGCCGTGCTGGTGCCTGGTTTATAAACTTCGGTGTGCTGTTCAGTCATATCGCCCATTACAGCTTTACGTGCAAAATCAGCATTCATTACGCCTTTTGAGTTATCTCCGTAAATAGAATATACAACCTTTGAATTTTTAAAGGTCGGATCATCTTTATACGTAGTTTTTAAATAAGCAGGTACCAGGGCGCTCATCCAGCCATGGCAATGAATAATGTCAGGTGCCCATCCCAATTTTTTAACCGTTTCTAATGCTCCCTTGCAAAAGAATATCATGCGCTCATCATTATCGGCATAAAACTTTCCGTCCTTATCTTCAAAAACGTACTTGCGTTGAAAATACTCTTCGTTATCCAAAAAATAAACCTGCATACGCGCCGCCGGTATTGATGCAACCTTAATAATCAGCGGATTATCGTTATCATTAATAATGATATTCATACCCGATAAGCGTATTACTTCATGAAGGCGATTACGGCGTTCGTTGATATTTCCAAAACGAGGCATCAGGATACGTATTTCGTAACCTTTTTCCTGCATTGCCTGCGGAAGCTGGCGTGTAATTTCAGAAATTTTAGTTAGATCAAGGAAAGGCGACATTTCATGAGTTATAAACAAAAGCTTAGATTTACCCATCTCCAAATCAATATTAAAAGT
>JAICMD010000306.1 GCA_025929405.1 Mucilaginibacter sp.
AATGAGGAAATAGGCTTGCATTATCAGTTGCACCGGGGTATTGGTGTACATCAAACCAAGGCCAACGCAAAAGGCCAGCCTTTAAAGGTAAGCATATTTGTAGGTGGCCCGCCTGCACATCCCGTTGCCGCAGTGATGCCGTTACCCGAGGGATTAAGCGAAATGACCTTTGCAGGTGCATTGGGTAACCGCCGTTTTCGCTATTTTTATGATGATGAGGGCTTTTGTATTTCTACTGATGCTGATTTTGTGATAACAGGTACTGTTATGCCTCACGAAAATAAGCTTGAAGGTCCCTTCGGTGATCATTTGGGGTATTATAGCTTAACGCATCCTTTCCCATTAATGAAGGTGCATAATGTGTACCATCGTAAGGATGCTATATGGTCGTTCACCGTAGTGGGCAGGCCACCGCAGGAAGATACCAGCTTTGGTGCATTGATACATGAAATTGCCGGTTCGGCGCTGCCGCAGGAGATACCTGGTCTGCGTGCGGTAAACGCGGTTGACGCGGCAGGTGTGCATCCATTGTTGTTTGCTATTGGCAGCGAACGCTATACGCCATATTTAAAGGAACGTAAACCACAGGAAATATTAACTATTGCTAATCATATATTGGGCAAAAATCAGCTTAGCCTGGCTAAGTACCTGTTTATTGCTGCGCAAGAGGATGATCCCAATCTTGATGTAAATGATATTGGCGCATTCTTAAAACATATACTGCAACGTATTGATTTAACGCGCGATCTTCATTTTTACACCAAAACCACTATTGATACCCTTGATTATAGCGGCGATGGGCTAAACGCCGGCAGTAAAGTTGCCATAACCGTTGCCGGTGATATAAAACGCGAGCTTTGGAATAAATTACCCACAGGATTTGACCTGCCCATGCCATTTAAAACCTGGAAGATGGTAATGCCTGGCGTGCTGGCAGTTGAGGTGCCCAAAAACATACGCGCCAGCGATATGCCCTTAATGCTGGAGTTTTTACAGGAACACCTTGCCGAAAAGGAGCTTGGCGGGCTGCCCCTTATGGTTTTATGTGACGACGCTGCTTTTACCGCGCAAAGTTTAGAGAACTTTGTTTGGGTAACCTTTACCCGCAGCAATCCCTCGTATGATATTTACGGGATAAACGAATTTACCGAGCATAAACACTGGGGATGTTATGGCCCGCTGATTATTGATGCCCGCATAAAGCCGCATCATGCGCCGGTACTGGAAAAGGACCCCGAGGTAGAGAAGTTAGTAGATAAGATGGGAGAGCCGGGTGGTGCTTTGTATGGGGTTATTTAATAATATGTCATGCTGAGCGTAGCGAAGCATCTTATAAGATTCTTCGCTATAAATGACACGATATTTAAGCATCTGCATATCTTCACATCCGCATATCTTCACATCTATCCCGCTTCTTCAATAAACTCCAAAATATCTCCGGGCTGGCAATTTAGTACGCTGCAAATGGCCTCCAGGGTTTCTAACCTTACAGCTTTGGCCTTGCCTGTTTTAAGTATTGATAAATTAGCCATGGTAATGCCCACCCGTTCGCTAAGCTCGGTTAATGACATTTTGCGCTTAGCCATCATTACATCCAGATTTACAATTATAGGCATGAATTAAACGGTTAGGGCTTGTTCGTCTTTTAATACTTTGCCATGAATAAATGCATTGAGTACCAAAATAAAAGCAAATCCTATATGCATAGTGATAAACCAAGGTTTCAATCTTTCTGTATTCAATATAACGTCACTTGTAAAATAACTATTGAAAATTAACGCCATAGACAAATTTAAAAGAAATAAAAATATAGGGAAGCAAGTAAGGCTGTATGCTAATATTTGCAGGTAAATAACATTTCGCCTGCTAAATATTTCTTCTTCGCTATCTTCTGTTTTAAAAAAAGGTCTGACTAAGCGTCTTGCCAACAATAATAATATCCCCGTAAAATAAAATATAGCCCCCAAAATTACTATTAAACCGGTCCGATTGGCGGTTGAAGCTTTATAAAGGCTAAAAAGCAGATCGGTAAATATTGATATTAAAAACAGTGCATACAATCCCAGTATCACAATTGATATTTTAATTACAGTACTTACTATATTTTTAACTTTTTCACTAACCTGGATTTTAAGCATTTGTAATCTGTGACTGTACCAAAACTTTACCGGAACATCCTTCATTTCCACTTTGTAGGTCTTCCTGCCGGTTATATCTGTCGTTTCCCCTTTAACTATTCCTTTCCTAACATAGGCTTGCCCATTTTCGACATGAAATGTTACTGAATCAGTTTCAGGCATAGATGAAGTTGTAGAATTTAACATCCAGCCGCGTAATGTTATACAAAATAGCGGTATTGACGGATTAAAGTGATGTGGCATACCATCCAATATACATGTATCACATACGGTGGCATACATACCTGTTCCAACTATACCTAAAAAGTTTGATGATGTTCCATAAACTTGTCCAACGTCACCATTCTTCAAGGCTCGTTCAAGTTGCCGATGTTGCTTTTGTTCATTAAACTCCTCATAAGGTAAGTCACGTGGAATCAGCGGATCAATGGATTTTAAGCTATTAATTCTTGAATAATAAGCACCATGTGTGTGCGTTGCCTTAAAGTAATTTAGGCTAAAACAGTATGCTATAAAGCTAATATCAATTAATAAGCAAGTGCTTATCAATATTATATTCAATTTCTGAGCAGTTAAGATTCTATTCATAATAATCGACTTAGGTAAAGCAAGTTGAAGAAATTATTATTGAATTAAAAAAATAATTTATTGTAAATCGATAAATTGTAGTGATCCTCTTCGTTAATTTCTAACCATCAGATGAAATCGGCTTTATGATATTTCACAGTGGGAGTAAAGTACAGGCTTAAAATATGTTGAAAACTTTTTGGTGGTAAAAAGTGTTAAAAAGTGGTAAATCTATTTTACTTTTACGTTACAATAATTGCCGAAGTGTAACTATGTCCAATTTTTTGGGGGAATTTGATTGTAAACTGGATGCTAAAGGGCGTATGATGATACCCGTTGGCCTCAAAAAACAGCTTCCTGAAGCTGTAAGTGAGGGGCTTGTGGTTAATCGCGGCTTTGAAAAGCATTTGGTGATCTATACCCGCAAGGAATGGGATAAAATAGTTGCCGAATTAAGCCAGCTAAACCAGTACGAGAAAAAGACTCGCGAGTTTATCCGCTATTTTACCCGCGGTGCGTCAGAATTGACGTTGGATTCTGCCGGGCGCGTGTTACTGCCAAAGGCATTATTGGAATATGCGGGCATTGGTGCCGATGTGGTGCTATCATGCCAGTTCAACAAAATTGAAGTTTGGGCGCAGGATGCTTATGATGCGCAGATGGATAACGAGCCTGAAAACTTTGCTAACCTGGCCGAAGAAGTAATGGGCAATGCGGGAAGGGGGAACAATGAGTAATTACCATACCCCCGTTATGCTGCAGGAATGTATTGATGCTTTGAGCATCCGCA
>JAICMD010000156.1 GCA_025929405.1 Mucilaginibacter sp.
CTATTACCCGATTCGGTTGCCAACCAGATCGCTGCAGGCGAAGTGGTGCAGCGTCCGGCATCGGCAGTAAAAGAGTTAGTGGAGAATGCAATAGATGCCGGGGCGGATAAAATTCAGCTAATTATTAAAGATGCCGGTAAATCGTTAATTCAGGTAATTGATAATGGTTGCGGCATGAGTATGACCGATGCGCGCATGTGCTTTGAGCGCCATGCAACATCTAAAATTAAAAAGGCAGAGGACCTGTTTGCGATACGCACGATGGGTTTCAGAGGAGAGGCTATGGCATCAATTGCCGCTATTGCCCAGGTTGAATTAAAAAGCCGCAGGCACGAGGATGAGCTGGGTACGCATATTATTATTGAAGGCTCGGAGGTGTTAAGTCAGCAGCCTTGTTCTGTAAATACCGGCACATCTATATCAGTAAAAAATCTGTTTTATAATACTCCCGCACGCCGTAATTTTTTAAAGAGCAATCCGGTAGAGATGCGGCATATTATTGACGAGTTTCAGCGCATAGCTTTAGCCAATCCTCAAATATTTTTTACACTACATCATGACGGGCAAGAGGTTTACCATTTGCCGGCCACCCAACTAAAACAGCGCATTGTACATCTGTTTGGTAATAATTATAACCAGCGTTTGGTTCCGGTTGAGGAAGATACCACCATTATAAAGCTGCATGGCTTTGTTGGTAAGCCCGAGTTTGCCCGTAAAACACGCGGCGAACAGTTTTTTTTTGTAAACAACCGCTTTATACGCGATGCTTATTTAAATCACGCTGTGCTTATTGCCTTTGAGGAATTATTGCCGGACGATACTTTTCCATTATATGTGTTATTCATTGATATTGATCCTTCAAAAATTGATATTAACGTTCATCCTACCAAAACTGAGATTAAGTATCAGGACGAAAAATCTATATATGCTATTATCCGTTCGGCGGTTAAACGTTCGTTAGGCAAGTATAACATCACACCAAGTTTGGATTTCGATCAGGAAAACAGCATCGGGCATTTAATAACGCCAAAACCTTTTAAAGAGATTGTGGCGCCAACCATAACTTTTAACCCTGATTTTAATCCGTTTAATGAAAAAAAATCTGAGCGTGAGCTGCCATTTTTGAGAAATGTTGGCGAAAGTCATAAGTCATCACCTATCCCCAAAAACTGGGACACCTTATACGAGATAAGTAAGCGTGAAGCTACCAAGCAGCAGGAAATACATGTTGAAAAGCAAATAGCTGTTAATGAGCAGGAGATAAGCAAATCAAGCGAGCGTCAGTTTTTCCAGATACATAACCGGTTTATCATGTCGCAAATTAAATCGGGCTTTATGCTCATTAATCAGCAGGCGGCACATGAGCGTATTTTATACGAGCGATTTTTACAGCAGTTGCAATCCCAATCAGGCGTGAGCCAGCAAAGCTTATTTCCGCAAACGGTTACACTAAACGGGGCCGATTTTGAGTTACTGAAAGAGCTGTTGCCTGATATACGTGCGTTGGGTTTTGATATCAGGGAGTTTGGCAAAAACACAGTAGTTGTTGAGGGTATACCTGCTGAACTGAATAATGTTGACGAGCACGAACTACTGGAGCATTTACTGGAAGGTTTTAAAAACAACCAGGCTATATTAAAGTTAGATAAGCGGGATAACCTGGCGAGGGCGCTTGCACGTAATGGCGCCATTAAAACAGGTACCAAGCTATCATCCGAGGAAATGAATTTACTTACCGACCAGCTTTTTGCCTGCCAAATGCCTAACCTTGCCCTTAATGGTAAGCCCGTAATTAGTACCTTTACCATGAACGAATTATTAGAACGATTTGAAAAATAGCCGTTGGCAAATACTATAAAATATGCAATCTCCATTCGCTAATCTTCCGCCGGTTGTAAAAAACCTGCTTATTATTAATATCATCTGCTTTTTACCCGTTTTGTTTTGGGGAGACCGCGTTATAGCCAACTTTGGGGTTTATTATTTTAATTCGCCTTTTTTTAAGCCCTGGCAAGTAATTACTTACATGTTTTTGCATGGTGGGTGGGCGCATATATTGTTTAATATGTTCGCGCTTTACTCGTTTGGTACCGCAATTGAATATATTATGGGATCAAAGCGGTTCTTTAATTTCTATTTTATCTGCGGATTAGGCGCAATTGCTTTCCAAATGCTGGTACAGGCCATTGAAGTACATGCCATAGCAGGCAGCATTACTATTGCACAGCCCGATCTGCAATCATCATATCAGCAGTTTGGCGACAGTGGACAAAAACTGATGGAAATATACGGTTCGCCAATGGTAGGCGCATCCGGTGCAATATTTGGTTTGCTTATTGCTTTTGGCATGATATATCCCAATGCCGAGCTAATGATCATGTTTATACCGGTGCCGGTAAAGGCAAAGTATATTATTCCGGTTTATGTGGTGTTAGAGTTATCATTAGGCATAGGGCAATTTGGTGGCGACAATGTAGCACACTTTGCCCATTTAGGAGGAGCATTGTTAGGTTTTATATTAGTAAAAGCCTGGCACCTGCAAGGGCCTAAAAGTTTTTATGAATAAAAGTATCAGCCATGAATACATTTTGGCATAACATATATTATAAAACATTCAGGTCAAGCAGTAAAATATACCTGCTAATAGCTATTAACGTAGTTGTTTTTTTAGTTATTAATGTACCGGCTGTGTTTGAGCAGCTTTTTGCGCAAAGCGATATTATTAAAACCTACGCGTTTGAATATCTTGCCCTGCCCGCATATCTGCCCAAATTGCTTACACGCTTCTGGACGCCCATTACTTATATGTTTATGCATAACGGGATTTTTCATATCCTGTTTAATATGCTTTGGCTATATTGGATGGGGCAGATTTTTGAAGATTTTTTGGGCGACCGTCGTATCTTGGGATTATACCTTTTAGGGGGATTGGCCGGAGCGGTTTTGTACATTATCAGCTTTAATATTATTCCGGCGTATGCACATAGTGATGCATTGATATTAAGTTCGGCTGTTGGCGCATCTGCAAGTGTAATGGCTGTTATTGTGGCAGCAGCCACAATTGCGCCTAATTATACTATATCATTAATGTTTATTGGCCCGGTAAAATTAAAGTGGCTAGTGCTGTTTTATATTGTTATTGATTTTTTGGGGATAGTAGGCCCCAATGCCGGTGGCGAAATTGCGCATTTGGGCGGGGCCTTAATTGGCTTTGCTTATGTAAAGCAGTTACAGCGCGGAAATGATTGGGTGGGCAGTATTGCTTCTGTTTTCAAAAAAAGAAGTAAATTGAAAGTGGTTTCGGCCAATAAAGGTAAAAAAACATCGGGCAAACCCCGGCAGGATGAAATTGACCGTATATTGGATAAGATCAATACAAGCGGATATGATAACCTGAGCCAGCAGGAAAAGGACGTACTATTTCGCGCAAGCAATAATGAAAACTAAAAAAAAGCGACCCTTTTTTGATAAATTAGTTTTATGGTTCAACTATGCAGCATGCCTTGCATTGCTGATTAGCTACCTTGCTCCCATTACCGATCCGCGTAAATACTGGGTAATAGCTTTTTTTGGCCTGGCTTACCCGCCAATACTATTAGCCAATGCTTTATTGATAATTTATTGGGCACTGCGTAAAAGCTGGTTCGTTTTATTATCAATTGGCTGCATTTTAATAGGGATAAATGTATTTAACAATAATATATCGCTTCATCCGGGCAATAGTAATCTGCCTAAACTAAAGGACACTAATGCCATAAGGTTTATGACCTACAATGTGCATAATTTTAAAAAATATGGCGCAATGCAGGATATGCCAACCAGGCATGAAATACTGCAATTAATAAAGAAGCAGAACCCGGATATTATTGGCATGCAGGAATATTTTTCGCGCAGGCGGGGTAAGTATGCCATGACCGACTCAATGAAAAAAGTACTGGGGTTTCCTAATTATTATTTTGTAGATGTTAATCAAAACGAGGACGAAGCGATAGGCATTGCGTTGTTTACCCGATACCAGATCATCAATAAAGGACTTATTCTTTTAGCCGAGCCTGGCAGCGAAAACCAGTGCATTTATATCGACATAAAAAAGGCAAATCGTATTTTCAGGGTATATAGTGTGCATTTACAATCCATCCAATTTAAAACCGAAGATTATAAATACCTGGTAGATACAGTTTCAAAAGGCAGGCCGGGTATGATATCAACCCGAAGGCTGGGCGGTAAATTAAAACGTGCTTTTATAAAGCGTGCCGAGCAGGTATTTAAAATAAAGGAGCATGCCAAACAATGCCCTTACCCATACATTATAGCAGGCGATTTTAATGATACGCCAACATCTTTCGCTGTTAACCAGATGAGTAAGGGATTGAAAAATGCTTTCAGGGAAAAGGGTTTTGGCTTAGGCCGTACCTATAATGGCGATTTCCCCAATTATCAAATTGATTATGTGATGACTACGCCTGCGTTTGATGTTAAAAGCTATACCATTGTTGAAAAAAAGCTGTCAGACCATTATCCTATTATAACCGATCTGGTGTTGAAATAAGTTTAACCATATCAAAAAATCGTAAGTTTGCGCACATGAAACAAAACTTATTTGTTTATAATACCTTAACACGCCAAAAAGAAGAATTTAAACCGCTTAACGCACCTCATGTGGGTATGTATGTTTGCGGCCCAACGGTTTATAGCGATGTGCATTTAGGCAATTGCCGTACCTATATATCATTTGATCTTATTTTCCGCTACCTTACCCATCTGGGTTATAAAGTACGTTATGTGCGTAACATTACTGATGCCGGCCATTTGGAAGGCGATGCAGGAGATGAGGGAGAGGACAAAATATCTAAAAAAGCAAAAATAGCCCAGTTGGAACCAATGGAAATTGTACAAAAGTACACCGTTGATTTTCATGAGGTAATGAGCATATTTAACACATTACCACCAAGTATTGAACCTACAGCAACCGGCCATATTATTGAACAGATTGAACTGGTAAAACAAATACTGGCCAAAGGCCTGGCTTACGAGGTTGACGGGTCAGTTTATTTTGATGTAGAAAAATATAACAGTACAACCGATTATGGTATTTTAAGCGGGCGCAACCTGGAAGATATGCTAAATAACACCCGCGATTTGGGTGGCCAGGAACAAAAGCGCGGCAAGCTTGATTTTGCCCTATGGATAAAAGCCAAGCCCGAGCATTTAATGCAATGGCCATCGCCCTGGGGTATGGGGTTTCCGGGCTGGCATTTGGAATGCTCGGCCATGAGCCATAAATATTTAGGCGAACAGTTTGATATACATGGCGGCGGGCTTGACCTTGTGCCCACGCACCATACCAACGAAATTGCACAAAACGTGGCCTGTTGCGGCAAAAGCCCTGCGCGGTATTGGATACATACCAACATGCTTACTGTTAATGGGCAAAAAATGTCAAAATCATTAGGTAACAGTTTTTTGCCGCATGAACTGTTTACCGGCGACCACTCCCTGCTGGATAAGGGCTACAGCCCCATGACCGTTAGGTTTTTTATGCTGCAGGCGCATTACCGCAGCACGCTTGATTTTGGTAATGAGGCGATGGAGGCATCTGAAAAAGGGTTTAAACGATTAATGGCCTCGGTTGCATTATTAGATGGTTTAAAACAATCGGCCACTACTGATGTTGACGTTGAGTTATTATCAAACAGATGCTATGAGGCACTTAATGATGATTTTAACAGCCCGGTTTTAATAGCCGAACTTTTTGAGGCATCGCGCATTATTAACTCGGTTAATGATGGCAAAATGAAGATTGACGAAGTTAATTTACAACGCCTTAAAATCCTGGTGAAAACCTTTGTATTTGATGTTTTGGGATTAAAGGATGAACAGGCGGCTAATGATGATTTGCCAAAGCTGTTAAGCTTTATTGTTTCATTACGCAGCGAAGCCAAAGTAAATCATGACTATGCAACATCTGATAAAATAAGGCAGGGATTGCAGCAAATAGGCTTCCAGTTAAAGGATAGCAAAGAAGGTACCACCTGGAGTAAAATTTAATTAAATAAATTACGTTATTACACAAACCATAACAATATAGCTTACAACTTAAAACATGAAGAATTTTATAATTGCCGCTATTGCCTTTACAGCTTACTCGGGTGCAACGCTTGCACAAACAACCGCCAAGGTTGAAAAGGTTATAGCTGCCGAGGATGCTTTTAATAAACTGGTGGCCCGCAAAGGCATAAAGGAAGCATTTTTAAATGTTGCTGACCCTGATGGAATTATATTTAAACCCAATGCAGTAAAAATAGTTGATTATTACTCAAGCATTGATAAACAACCCGGTACCTTAAAATGGGAGCCTAAGTTTGCCCGTATATCAAAAAGCGGCGATCTGGCGTTTACTGCAGGCCCTTATATTTTTCAAAATGGCAAATCGGATGATGATAAAGTGTTTGGCGATTATGTTTCTATTTGGCACGCTGATGCTGATAATAAACTTAAATTATTGATTGATCTGGGTATACAGCATCCGGAACCTGACCAGCAGGCGACGACAGATTTTAAAGAGCCTGATCCTAATAAAAAAGTATCATTAAGCAACGATCCTTTTAATGGGAAGGCAATAATTTTAAATACCGATAAGGTATTTAATCAGTCACTCACCAAGTCAACCCTTGCTACTTATAAAGTATTTTTAAGCCCAGAGGGGCGCTATTATTTCCCCGGTTTTGACCCAATGACGGGTACGGACAAAATTTTGAAATTTATAGATAACGAAGCGATCAGTATATCAGCCGAAACTGTAAATGCCGGTCGCTCGTCAAGTAACGATATGGCCTATAGCTATGGCCGTGCACGCATAAAAAAAGGTAATATTGTAAGCAATTACAATTATGTGCGCATCTGGGAAGTTGATTCAAAACTTAACTGGAACTTATTGCTTGAAGTATTTTCGGCGATAGAGAACTGATTAACTAATCACTAACCCTAAAACAACTGCTCAATAATATCATCGGTTGATAGGCCGTCGGCCTCGGCGTGATAGCTGCGCACTATGCGGTGGCTTAAAATAGGTTTGGCTACGGCTTGCACATCCTCAATATCGGGCGAGTATTTACCGCTTAACACCGCATGGCATTTGGCACCTAAAATAAGGTATTGCGATGCGCGCGGGCCTGCACCCCAGTTTAACAAGCGTTTTACCTGCGGTGCCGCATGTTCGCCGTCAGGGCGGGTTTTGGCTACCAGCTTTACAGCATATTCAAGCACATTATCGGCAACCGGGATATTACGTACCAATTGCTGAAAGTAAATGATCTGCTCGGCATTTAATAGTTTATTTACTTCCTGTGTTATTGAGCCGGTAGTATTTTTAACTACTTCCAATTCTTCGGCAAATGACGGATAGTTTAAGCTTACCTTAAACATAAAACGGTCAAGCTGTGCCTCGGGCAGCGGGTAGGTACCTTCCTGCTCAATAGGGTTTTGGGTAGCTAATACAAAAAATGGCTGCGCCAGTTTATGTGTAACGCCGGCTGCGGTAACCGCTTTTTCCTGCATGGCCTCTAAAAGCGCGGCCTGGGTTTTGGGCGGTGTACGGTTTATCTCGTCGGCAAGTATGATGTTTGAAAAAACAGGACCCGGAATAAATTTAAAGTTTCTGTCCTCGCCCAATATTTCTGAGCCAATAATGTCCGACGGCATCAGGTCGGGGGTAAACTGTATGCGGTTAAAATCAAGGTCAAGCACCCGCGCAACGGTTTGTACCAGCAGCGTTTTTGCTAAGCCCGGTACACCCACCAGCAAACAATGGCCATTGCTGAAAATGGATATTAAAACAAATTTTACAACCTCGTCCTGGCCAATTATTACTTTGCCAATTTCGGCACGTATTTGCTGATAGGTTTGATTAAGCGCATCTGCGGCTTCTA
>JAICMD010000160.1 GCA_025929405.1 Mucilaginibacter sp.
CATCCAAACCGAAAGCATAGGTGTATTACTTTTTTTATCCATTATAATTTAATAGTGTAATAAACCATCAATCGCATCTACATCAAATACCGGAATGTTTTTTTCACGTTTAACCTTCATTCTTTCGGCAAAAGAGTTATCTATAAAAATACTGTTAAGATTATTGATTTTATCTGATTTATGCTGCTCCCAATTAAGGGTAATGATGGAATTGAATAGCGAGGAACTGATGTTGTATTTTTGCAGTGTATCAAATATTTCTTTTTCATGCCTTGTTATCAATATCACCTTTTTGCCCTCATTTAGGCATTGATAAACAAATGTCATTACATTTAAATTTACCTGGTTATTAATTATAACAGTGTCGTCAAAATCAAGGTATACATATTCATAATTGATGGATTGCCTGTATCGTGTTTTAATACAGCGGTCTAAAACAATATTATTACCATTATCCAAAACAGAAACCTCTACGCCTGCTGCATCCATTACCGAAAGTAACGGAAAGTTTATTCCACGTTGGCGGTACAAAGCCATAGTGCCCGCACAGCGTGTAGATATTTCTAAAAGCTTAAAAACACCATTTATATCCTTTTTTAACTGAAAAAACCATAAGCCTTTAAATTTTACCTTAGTATTAATGGTGTTGGCTATCTCTTTAATGGCGGTAGTTAATTCAACAGACTCAGAATGGAAGGAGATGCCCATTTTAATTCGCTGGCGTGTGCGTGGGCCAACAAACAGCAATTGCCCCTTTGAGTTTGTAAAGCAATCTACTGTAAGTTCATCGCCCGGTAAGTATTCAACAATTAACAGATCATCATAATTCAATAATAAATGTTCTAACTCGGCCTTGCTATTAGCAATTGCAGTGTTTTTTCCTCCTTCGCCAATATTAGGTTTTATAAAAACAGGATAATTATTAACAGCGATACTGTCTGAATAGGTTACAGGGCAAAATGGCTCATTTTTAAATAATTCATAAGTCATTCTTTTGTTACGGCATAGTAAAGCGGTATCGGCATTTGAAGTAACTATGTTTGCATTTATTTTATAACTGTTTTGCGCAAAAAACAGGGCAACAGTATCATGAGTTGGAATTATAAAATTTATATGATGTTGTTTTATAACTCTATTAAATTCTTCGAAAAAGTTTGATGCTGATATATACGGAACGCCACCTATATAATTAGGGTATGCAAAAATGCCATGATCTTCAATACTTGAAGCTCCCCATACTTCCACATCAATATGGTATTTAAGTGCATCATTTATTTCTAAAGCATTTTCGGCCCCGCAGGGAAATATCATTACTTTGAATTTTTTACCTGTATTTATTTTCATAAATTTTCAAGGTAATTTAATATATAATCCATATCAGTAATGTTATATCTGTGATCAACAGGTATAGGAATTAATAAGTTACTCAACTTTTTTTCAAAGGGATAATCAGCGGCATTTTCTCTGTTTATGCAATCATCCCATAATATTGGTACAAAAATGTTTTTTCGCCATAACTCTTTTTTTTCAATAAAGTTATAGGGCAAATAGGGATAAAGCATTGGTACCCCTGTTAAGTTACCGATATTAAGTTGATTACTTTGCTTTAAGCGTTTATGCAAATAATCAAAGTTCTTCTTTCGTTTGGTTATTGCGTCTTTGTAATTAATATGCGATGATAAATATTGAGTTAATTTAGATGCTGCATATACATCACCGCCGTTTAATACTTCATTTTGCTTAAAATATTCATACCCATGTTGGGTATCGCCGTTAAACCTATCAATGAGATGCTGAGTAATAAACTGGGTATTATTTGCTAACTGCTGATATTTTTCTGTCAGGGTGTAACCATCAGGCACGTATAGGTCCGACCCATCAGGCACCCCAAAAAACTTTCGGGTTGAATTAAAATACCATGAACTATTGTTTCCTTTTAAAAAGTACGCTTGTGTGCAATCCACTATTAATCTATCCTTATATATATCAGATAGGTAATTAACATACTTTCTTTTTATGTCAAAATAATTTATGTATATCATTATTTCGCCGGGTTTTAAAACCGGTAAAACGTTGATTTCCAGTTTATCATTTATAGCATAAAAAGTATAGTTTATTTTAGCTTTTATAATGGGTTCAAGCAAGGCATCGCATGTGTAATAAGGCACATAAATATTAGTTGGTTTTATGTTTTCAAATATAAAAGTTAATGATGCCCGCCCGCTTTTTAATAAGTATGGTGTTGTGTGGTATATTTCCTTCCCTTTGTTTAACTCCAATTCAAAATAGCCGCCAAATTCTTTCATCCGCTTATCAATTGATAGTTATTAAGCATATTATTTATTTCATCAACACTATTGAACATCATTACATCAATAATTGATAGGCCCGGTTCAAAAGTTTTGCGATATTGAGAATAGGGGGTTAAATTGGTACTTAAAAATTCAAGCTTTATACCTGCATTTTTAAAAGCCTGCGAGTCAAAAATGTCCATTCCACCGGGTGGGTTAATATAAGTATCGGCGTGGCAGGCTTTTGATATATTTAATGCCCAATCGCCTGGAGCTTTAACAAACACAATACTCAAATTCATTTCACTGAAGATTTGATAATTGAAATTGATATTTAAGTATTTACATATCTGTTTTAATACATGCACATTTAATAAAGTTATGTCGTTTGTGCTGATGTTGAAACAATCTTCCAAAACTTTTATAGTTGAATAAAAATAAGGAGCTTTTTTATAATGGTTTAATTGGGCAAAAATCCTGGCGCGCCAATCTTCATCTCTTATTTTTATATCCTTAATTAAAGTATTTCTATGATGCTTTTGTAGCGGTATGCTGATGTATTGCCAGCCGTCTGCCGGCTTTAATATCCGGTTCCTTTCAATCCAGCCGTGCCTTATGTATTGCACCGTATCAAACACAACCCATTGATCCGTATGTTTAATAAGGCTAAAATAACCCAGATAAGGCAAAAAGTAAGGCTGCATTATCCCCAGCTTCATTACATGCTTTTTAAAATAATTTGCACTATCTGTTCCTGTTGGGCAACGGTTAAATCATTAAATAGCGGAACACAAAAAACTCGACTGGCAACTGATTCGGAAACAGGGCAGGGTTGCCCATGTACGTAATTAAGTGTATTCAATGACGGATAAAAATAACGCCTCGGAAAAATTTGCTGCTCATTTAATGCCTTTAAAGCTGTTAGCAGCTTCTCTTCCGAAGGAAATAAAACCGGGAAATAAGCGTAATTATAATCTACATCAGTTTTAATATCCAATAGCTGCAGGTTACTGTTTTTCAACATGCCGTAATATCGCAGCCATTTTTCCTTTTGTCCGCGTAATATGGCATCAATATATTTTAAATTGCATAAACCCATTGCGGCATGAAATTCTGAGTTTTTAGCGTTTATACCTATTGTATAATAATCATCGCCAACATGGCCAAATTGCCGGTAAAGCATAAGCTGATTATTTAAATCATCATCATTGGTTATAATGCAACCACCTTCGCCGGTATGAAAAATTTTGGTGGCGTGAAAGCTGCAGGTACTTACATGGCCATAATTAAATATCGGGGTGCCTTTATAGCGGGTTGCAAAAGCATGCGCTGCATCATATATAACTTTAAGATTATGCTTTAAGGCTATTTTTTCAATAGCCTCCACATCACACGGGTACCCATATACGTGAGTTGCCAGTATAGCCTGAGTTTTATCAGTTATAGCCGCCTCTATTTTTGTTGCGTCAATACAAAAGTCAGTATCGTTTATGTCAACAAATACAGGTTTGCATTGCTCCCATAAAATTGCGGTAGTTGTAGCTACATACGAAAAAGGGGTAGTAATAACTTCGCCGGTTATGTTTAAGGCTTTTAGGGCCATTTGTAAAACTATAGTACCGTTACTGCAAAACAGCAGGTTTTTTACTGCCAGGTAATCTTTAAGCTGTTGCTCAAGCTCGCGTAATAAATCCCCGTTGTTAGTAATCCAACTATTATCCCATGCCTTTTTAAGTATGGCAGTATACTCATCAAAGGGGGGCAAAAATGTTTTGGTTACATTAATCATAATTGCAAAATGGCTTT
Organism: Mucilaginibacter sp.; assembly: GCA_025929405.1. Taxonomy (GTDB): domain Bacteria; phylum Bacteroidota; class Bacteroidia; order Sphingobacteriales; family Sphingobacteriaceae; genus Mucilaginibacter. Next base: position 4,098 of record JAICMD010000160.1, read on the forward strand.
ACATTTTGAATCTATAAAGCCATCCTTTTTAATAAATACCAACTCAGCTAACCATAAAACAGCCGGGGTGAAGGGGCGGTTCAAATCAGTAATATCAAACAAGGTATACCCGTTACTATCCATGTAATTTATCATAGTCAGGAAGCTGTTATCAAATATTTTATTAGCTATACCTACCTCAACCATAAAAACTTCTGTTTTACCAAAATAATTGCCGGCGCCTTTTAAAACTTCAATGTCTAATCCTTCGGCATCTATTTTTATCAGGTCGGGGGCGGGTAAGTTTGTAGTTGGTAAAAAATTATTTAATGTTACTACAGGCAATTTAATTTGCTTAAAGCCTGCTGCTTTAGCCTCTTCTTCGGTAAACTTAAAGGAGCAGCTATCATCGCGATCAAGTAGGGTAAAATCAAATGTACCTTCTGCAGCGCCTGCGCCAACCGCGTTAAATACCACCTTGCTGTTTGATGCTAATAAATCGTTTATCGAATCCTTTAACCAATATTGTGGCTCCAATAGTGTGTAATATGCATCGGGAAAATATTTTAATGTTTCCCTTGTCCAGGTGCCATGATTAGCGCCAACATCTACAATATGTTTAGGCTCAAAACCTATTTGTTTAAGGTTGTTAAAACAGGTGAATAATAAATTATTTTTCTGATGGTTTAGCATGGGTTTACTAAACTCATACCCCCATGTTTTTGCTAACCGGTTAATAATTTTTTTAATAGTTTTTTTCAAATCTTTTGATTTTAATTATCCCTATCAATAGCCCACTCAAAAACAGGTTTAATAAAACCTGGTTCTTTCCCCATCCAACTGCCAATTTCTCTTTCACCTTCCTGCACATCAAATGATAAAATATCATTCTCAGAAAACAGCGTGGTTTTACTGTTTTCTATTAAATAGATGCTTAAATAATAAGTGCCTATGTTTAAAAAGCCTTTGGGGAAAAAGCATTTAAGTTGGTTTTTGCCTTTTTTTAATTTTTTTCCTGAATTAATATGCGAGAACGTGAAAAGCGCTTCCCCGTTTTCATTATTGAGCACATAGGTTAGATGTAAATTTGCAGCATCTGTTTTTATAGTGATTATAGTATTAAGTTCAATTTCCTGGTATTCATCCAAAGCATCATCAGCCGTTTTTCCTTTTGGGTTAAGGCTGATTTCATGCAGGGTAAACTCAGGTTTATCATATTGCCGCTCAAACTGTTTTTTATTTAAACTTACCGAATTCCCTTTTAAATAATAAGTAATTGCTGACGTAGCGCTGCCGGAATATTGCGATTGCCCATGCGCCAAAACCAAGCCTTTTTTACAAAGTGCTTTAACAGAAGCCATGTTATGACTTACAAATAATACCGTACGCCCTTCGCCTTTACTTACATCGCCCATTTTACCCAGGCATTTTTTCTGAAATTCAGCATCGCCTACGGCTAAAACCTCATCAACAATTAATATTTCTGATTCCAGGTGAGCCGCCACCGCAAAAGCCAATCGCATGTACATACCTGATGAGTAGCGTTTAACCGGAGTGTCAATATATCGTTCCACGCCAGAAAAATCTACTATTTCATCAAATTTTCTTTTTATTTCGGCCTTACGCATACCTAAGATAGAGCCATTTAAATATATGTTTTCCCTGCCGCTCAATTCGGGATGAAAGCCGGTACCCACTTCGAGCAAGCTTGCTATACGCCCTTTTATTTTTACCGAACCGAGGGTAGGTGAGGTAACACGGCTCAAAATTTTAAGCAATGTGCTCTTGCCGGCGCCGTTACGCCCTATTATACCAACAGCATCGCCCTGTTCAATTTCAAAATTTATATCTTTAAGGCTCCATACAACATCGCTGGTGCCGCTTATGTCCCGGTTATTTACCTGCCCAATTTTTAAAAAGGGGTCCTCTTTGCCCCTTAAACGTGCCCAGGTACGTTCAATATCACGCGAAATGGTGCCTGTACCAAAGTTGCCCAACTGATAGGCTTTAGCAAGGTCTTCTACTTTAATTACTTTTGGCATTAAATGGTGTCAATAAATGATTTTTCGACCTTGTTAAAAATAATTATACCGGCCAATAAAATTATCATGGTTATAAAGCTGCTATAACCCAATAATTGCCAACTCATATATCCTTTGCCGGTAAAGCCGTACCTAAAAGTTTCCAATACTGCCGTAATGGGGTTAAACTTGATAAACAAACTTAAAGCGGGGTGTTTTACAATAGCTGTTGATAAGGGATAAATAACTGTAGTGGTATACATTAGTAAAGGTATGCCAAAGGTTACCACAAAGGCCAGATCACGATACTTTGTTGTAACAGATGAAATGATCATACCCAAACCTAAGCCTTGAGCAGCTATTAAAAATAACAAAAAAGGGAATAATAATATATACAAGTTAGGTGCTATGGATGCACCCTTTAATGTATACACAATTAATAATATAATAAATAGTAAAAATTGTATGCCAAACCTAACCAGGTTTGATAATATGATACTTAGCGGCATTATTAAACGCGGAAAGTAAACCTTGCCCAATATAGAGGCATTATCTTTAAAAACAGTTGATGTTTTGCTCAGGCAATCTGAAAAGTAATTCCATATAACAATTCCTGCCAGATAAAACAGTGCTGGCGGGGTAGCATCAGTGCCTATTTGTGCCAGGTTGTTAAACACCAGCACATAAATAAGCAGGGTAATTACCGGCTGCACAAAAAACCATATAGGCCCAAATATGGTTTGCTTATAAAAAGATACAAAATCGCGCCTTACCAATAGCCACAACAAATCGCGGTATTGCCAAACATCTTTAAGCCCCAGTCTGAAAGGTGTGCTTTGCGCGGATATTTCTATATCCCAATGGTCATCAGTGGGCAAACTCATTATTTAATAGTTGTTGTAAATTGTTTATATAATCTGCTTCATTAAAATTGGTTATACAACCATTTTGTAACTTTTTACGCATAGGTTGTGTTATTGGATTTAGTAAATATTGTATTATGGCATTTTCAATTTCGCTTAGGTCCTCCGGGTTTACTGCTGTACCCAATTCGCCGTTTCGTATTGCATCCATGCTGCCATCAATATTGCCGCAAATTACCGGCAGCCCACAGGCCATAGCCTCAATAAACACTATCCCGAAACCTTCATTACGGCTGGGTAAAATAAACACATCAGCCAATAAAAAATGATTGGTAAGCTCATTATCGTTTATAAAACCTGCTAAAATTACATGTTCTTCAACATTGTGTTCCTGTATTAATTTTTTAACCCGTGCTTCTTCTTCGGCATCTGCTGCTCCGGCAATTATATATCTGATGTTTGGGAAGGTATGTTTTAGTTTGTTAATGGTTTTTATTACCTGGTCGTAACCTTTATATTGTTCGGCGGTGCTTAGCCGTGTAAGTGTAAAAAGTACTGGGGTGTTTACATTAAGCCCATATTGCTCTAACAAGTGCACGGGTTTTTTAAAAACGGCAGGCAGTGGCATAAATGGGTCAACCACATTATTTAATACTACGCATTTGTTTGCTATAATACCGTGTGTTTTTACGATCTGATTTTTTGTGAAATTACTTACGCAGATAATTTTATCGCAATTTTTAAGTAGGTTTAGTTTAACAAATGATAGCTTGCGCCAAACCTCAATACCGTGTGCAACCAGCCATATTTTGCATTTTGGGTTTATTAGTTTTATCATGCCACCCACCAATGCCA
>JAICMD010000256.1 GCA_025929405.1 Mucilaginibacter sp.
ACAGATTAAAAGTTATACATTTCAAGGCGGTGCACATGGCGGCAGTTACATATACTTTGTTAACTGGGATACAAAAGATGATAAAAACCTGCAACTACAGGATATATTAATTGATAATTATAAAGATAAGCTGACCCGTATTGCTGATACCATTTTCAGGAAACAGGAAAAACTAAGCGATACAGCATCCTTAGCTGCCAATTACTTTTTTAAAAATAACAAATTTGCACTGGCTAATAACTTTTTAATAACACCCATTGGCCTGCGTTTTTTATATAACATTTATAAGATAAAGCCTTATGCCGCCGGCAGCACTGATGTATTTATCCCTTACACCAAACTTAAATCATTATTACGGCCGCATACGGTTGTAAACCAATATATTAAATAATGCTTGTTTTTAAATTCGGAGGTGCATCAGTTAAGGATGCAGCAGGTATTGCCAATATTGCTGAAGTAGTAAAATTATATACCGGCAAACAATTGCTAATTGTAGTATCAGCCATGGGCAAAACTACTAATGCACTTGAAAAACTGGCCCGTGCCTATGCCGACCAAACCGACGAAGTGCATGAATTATATGACGAAGTAAAAAACTATCATTTTGAAATAATTGGTGAGCTGTTTGAAGATAAACACCCGGTTTATGATGAGGTTGCCAATACTTTTGTGGAGATAGACTGGATGCTGGAGGATGAACCGCAGGACGACTTTGATTTTATATATGATCAACTGGTGTCGGTAGGCGAACTGATATCAACCCGTATTGTAGCCGCCTACCTTAATCAGCAGCAGTTAAAAACACAGTGGATTGATGCGCGTGGATACATCCATACCGATAACACCTACCGCGAAGGCAACGTACAGTGGGATGCTACCAACCAAAGCATACAAAATAATATCCCCTCTTTATTAGAAAAAGGCATTGTATTAACGCAAGGCTTTTTAGGTGGCACATCCGAAAACTTTACCACCACACTGGGCCGCGAGGGGTCTGATTATACTGCATCCATATTTGCATCATGCCTGGGTGCCGAATCGGTTACTACTTGGAAAGATGTACCCGGCGTGTTAAATGCCGACCCTAAATTATTTGCCGATACCATTAAATTTGATGAGCTTACCTATACCGAGGCTATTGAGATGACCTATTATGGTGCTACCATCATTCATCCCAAAACCATAAAACCTTTGCAAAATGCGGGCATACCCTTATTGGTAAAACCGTTTAACAATCCCAGCGAACAAGGAACGGTCATTAAAGATAACGCGACTACCAATTTTATTAAGCCTGTAATAATTGTAAAACAAAACCAGGTTTTGTTGTCGCTATCGGCCAAGAATTATTCTTTTATTACCGAAGATCATTTAAGCGATATTTTTGGTCGGCTTGCAAAAAATCATATCAAGGTAAATGTGATGCAAACATCGGCGCTGAGCTTTTCGGTTTGTTTTGACAAGGACGATTCCCGTTTTGATACTTTGCTAAAAAGCTTTACCGATTATAATGTTAAATACAATACAGGGTTAACGCTGATTACTATCCGCCATTACTACCCGGAAACACTTAAGGAACTAACCTTTAACAAAACCATTTTGCTTGAACAAACAAGCAGGAATACAGCACAGGTTGTGGTAAGATAAAGCTATAAAGCAATCTCATTGTCGGTTTATAAGTTTGATAAGATTGGTTTTATGCTACTAATTAAAAATTTTTCCGGGATTCAAGATACCGTTCTTATCAAAAACCTGCTTTATACCGCGCCATAAGGCAAAATGTACTTCGCTATATTTAATAGGCATATAATCTTTTTGTACCAAACCAATGCCATGTTCGCCGGATATAGTACCTCCAAGAGCCACGGTCAATTCAAATATTTCGCTTACGCCATCTTTCAGTTTGGTGTTCCAGTCCTCATCACTCATAGAAGCTTTAAGAATATTTAAATGCACGTTGCCATCACCTGCATGGCCGTAACACAACGAATCAAAACCATATTTTACACCAATATCCTTAATACCCTTTATCAGTTGCGGTAAAGCGGCCCGGGGCACAACGCAATCCTCCTCTTTATAAATAGAGTTTGATTTAACCGATACCGCCATAGTTCGCCTGATACGCCATAGCTCTTCCTTTTGTGCAGCAGTATCGCCAAACAAAACATCAATACAATTAAACTCCTCTAAAACGATGTTTATTTTTTCGCAATCGGCAAATATTACATCCATATTGGTGCCATCCACTTCTATCAACAAAAAAGCCTGTACACCATCTTTCAGGTCAAACTGTATACCGTCCTTCTCCATTACCCATTCTACACCTCTCCTTTCCATAAACTCCAATGCCGATGGCACAACGCCTGCTCTGAATATAGCCGACACCGCCGCGGAAGCCGCTTCGTTAGATGGGAAAGAAGCCAGCATCAATGCGCTTTGGGTTGGCAGCGGAATCAACTTTACCACAACTTTGGTGACAATGCCCAGCGTACCTTCCGATCCGATCATCAACTGTGTTAAATTGTAGCCCGATGCATATTTAAGCGTATTGGCACCTGTCCAAATAATATCGCCGCAAGGTAATACCACCTGCAGGTTTAATACATACTCGCGTATGGTGCCATACTTAACCACCCTTGGCCCACCCGAACCGTGTGATACATTACCGCCAATAAAACAACTGCCCTTACTTGCCGGGTCAATGGGGTACAATAACCCTTTGGCGGCAACAGCATCCATAAAATTCTCGGTAATAACCCCCGGCTCAACGGTAGCCTGCAGGTTTTGCTCGTCAATCTCAATAATTTTATTAAAGCGCTCCATCGCAATCAATAAACCACCCATAACAGGCAATGCGCCGCCGCTTAAACCAGTACCTGCCCCACGCGGAGTAACCGGAATTAAATTTTGGTTACACAACTTCATCAACGCCGAAACTTCTTCGGGAGACTTTGGCTTGGCAACCACCTCGGGATAGTAAGTCAGGTCCTCGGTTTCATCATGGCTGTATTTTTCAAGTCCGGCTTTAGCTGTTAAAACCGCGTCATCGCCCACAATAGCTTTAATAGCTGCTAATATTTCGGGGGTTATTTTATTAAATGCCATTATGCTTTATTATAGTTTATTACTACGTTTGAATATGCTACTTTACATCCTAACGGTGGGTTTAGCTTTTTAATACTTACCTGTATCAATACTACTTCGGGGTATTTTGCTTTTATTTGGTTGATCATCCCCTGCGCCACAGTTTCTATTAACTTACGCGGATGCTGCATTTCATCGCGGGCAATTTCGTATAAATGTTCGTAATTAACCGTGTATGTTATGTTATCATCGGTCAAATCGCCCGATGGTTCAAAGCTTACATCTATATCCACCAAAAACTGGTTACCCAGTTGTTGTTCCTCAGGGTAAAATCCATGATAGGCAAAAAACTCTGCTCCGTGTAAAGCTATTTTTATCATGCCCAAAAGTAATTTTTTATTGTGAGATATGGGTAGTGAATGGCATCAAACACTGCACTGTTATCCTGAACATAATGAAGTATCTTATACGCCATACAAACCATCTTAATAAGATGCTTCGTTCTTCAGCATGACAAAAGAGAAAATTACTTTAAAAATCACCGTACCATTGCCCGGAAGCTTTTATCGTTCGCTCCAGTGTCTCGAAATCGACATGGATAATTCCAAAACGTGGCTTATAGCCCTCGGCCCATTCAAAATTATCGGTAAGTGTCCATATAAAATAACCGCTTACTTCGTTTCCTTCGCTTTTGGCACGTAACACCTGCTGTAAAAAGTTCTGCAGGTATTGTAAACGTTTGGGGTCATTAACAGCGCCATCAATCAATTCATCCGGAAAGGCCGAGCCGCTTTCGGTAATATATATTTTTTTTATCTGCGGATAACTGTTAAACTGTTTAATCATATAGTAGACAGACTCCGGGTAAACTTCCCAGCCCATAGTTGTTGTAGGCACGTTACGTTTATCAGCTTTTACCAGTTTGGCATGAATGTAAGGAGTAAATAAGGAGTATTGTACAATTTCGCGTGTGTAATTTTGTATACCTATAAAATCAAAATCAAAGCTCATATCAGCCTCATCGCCGGGCATAATATATTTGCTCATCCCCTTTAAAACCGAAAGTTCGGGATAGCCCATACCTACAATGGGTTCAATAAACAGACGGTTAAGCAAGGCATCCACCCTTTTGGCAGCAGCTATATCGCGCGGTTTGTTTGAATATGGTTCAATATAAGAGCATGAAAATGTAGTGCCAATTTGTGCATCCGGTAATAAGTTACGCAGTACCCTTCCTCCTGCTGCCATGCATAAAACAGCATGGTGTACGGCTGGCAAAAAATTTTTCAACCCGGTTTTACCCGGTGCGTGGATGCCGAAAAAATAACCTGCTCCGGTAAAAACGGTCGGCTCGTTCATTACCATCCAGTATTTTACCCTGTCGCCAAAGCTTTTGGCACAAAGAGTAACATATTCTTTAAACCAGTCTACAACGGCCCTATTTGTCCACCCGCCCTTTTGTTCAAGGGCATGCGGAAGATCCCAATGGTAAATGGTTATCCAGGGTTCAACACCCTGCTTAAGGCAATAATTAATTACGTTGTTGTAATAATCTATCCCTGCCTGGTTAACCTGTCCGGTACCGTTTGGTAAAATACGGCTCCAACTGATA
>JAICMD010000024.1 GCA_025929405.1 Mucilaginibacter sp.
GGATATCTCACCTGTTATATCTGTTTTATTGTATGCTTTTTTCAGATAATCAGATCCGAAATAATTAACATCCGGGTAGCGGTACGGGTTTGTGCCTGCCCTTGTATTACCAATAAGGCTTTGACTGTATTTTTCTGTCACACCGTCATTGCGCGATGCTTCGTTATATAAAGTCATATAATCAGCCGCATTAAGGTAGTTAGGATAAGCCTTAGGTACATACCAACCGGTGTTGGCGCGCACATCAATGGTTAAAGGCTTAATTTGCCCCCTTTTAGTAGTAATAAGCACTACGCCTTTAGCTGCCCTGCTTCCGTAAAGCGCTACGGCACTGGCATCTTTTAATACCGTTACTGATTCTACTTCAGTAAAACGTACATCAGAAGCCCTGCGCGGGATACCATCCACCAGTATAAGCGGTTGCTGGCCCCAAACATTCCCGGTGTAGCCACCAATAAAACTTTGCAGCCCGTCTAAACTATTGGTCGCATAATCCTTTTTAATAAGCTCGGCTACGTTTACTGACGATACCGCATTAATTAAATCCTGCTTTTTTACAGTTCCAAATGCAACATTTATAAGGCTATCCGTTTTTTTCGGTTCCTCTTTTGCTGCCGACGATTGGGCAGGTGCCGAATCGCTTTGTGTTCTTTGCCCTTGTGCCTTTGCCACATTCATTAAAGAAATAATGACGAAAAGAACATAGTAGCTATATATACTTTTTTTCTTCATTTTTGTCAATTTTTTTAATTGCTACCAACCAGGGTTTTGCTTAAAGGCATCGTATATCTGTACGTCTGATTTTAACAGCGGGAACCAGTAGTGTTTGTTGCTTAACTGTCGCTCAAGCAAAACTGTCTCTCTGAACTTCAGTACGTGCCCATTTTCGGGATGGCTGTATAATGAGCTGCTCGGCTCATCTTTAGCGCGATCAAATTCTACGGCCTTTTTTAATGTGTAAGGTTTGCTAAGCAGCAGCATCCACCTGCGTAAATCAATAAAACGGTGGCCTTCAAACGCCAGTTCAACTGCGCGTTCACGGCGCAATTCGCTCATAAATCCATCCAGGCTGGTTAAATATTTAGCTGCTATGTGGCCTACGCCGGCGCGATCGCGTATTTTGTTAACCGCATCAACTGCTGTAGTGTTGTATCCTCCGGCTGTGCTTTGCGGGGTACCATAACCCTGTGCGGTAGCTTCAGCATACATTAAATATACATCGGCCAAACGCATAAAGCTTAACGCAAAAGCATTGTTTTCCCGATAGCCATCATAATCATTCATTAGCTTTGAGATAAACTTGCAGTTCATGTAGCCTGTAAGTACAGCTTTTGTACCGTTTGATGTTCTGTACAAGCCGCCGGTGTATAAACTTGCATATTGCCTGTTTTCGGCCAGATCGCCTTTGGTATTTAAGGCGCATTTTTCGCCATCAAACATAATATCAGCATAAAACCTGGGGTCCCTGTTCTTCCACGGATATTCCGGGTCATAACCAGAATCAGGATCCTTCTTTTCAGGATCGGCAATAGGAAGACCGTTTGCCATACCAAAATAATCAACATAATTTGCAGTTGGATTTACTTTGATACCTGACGCATTAATTGTCATAGGCCGATAATCGTTTACCTGGTTCCAACGCCACCTTGAACCCAATTCGGACACGTTTTCCATAAAAATCGCTTCTTTTAAACCAGGTATTTTTCCATTTTGATTATAGGTGTAAAAGAGCTTTGAATAATCAGCCATATCAGCCAGTTGATACCTGTTTGTTGATTCGGTAAGCTGCAGTGCCTTGCCAAATGCATCAGCCGCCTTTTTGCAGTATTCAACATTATAAGTTGGGCTGCCGGTTGATTCATTATTCATTAACGGACTGCCTGCCCATAACAGATCTTTACCCAGGTATGCCAGCGCCATAATTTTATTAATGCGCAGGTTATTGTTACCCAAAGTAGTTTTCCCGGCAGTGGTTTCATCCCAATCCACCGGTAGCAGATCAGCAGCTTTTTGAAAATCGGCTGCAGCCTTATCTGCTGTAGCCTGGTAGTTTAAGCGGGGCAAACGCAGCGTAACATCCGAAGGCAGCGAACTATCAATATAAGGCAGGCCGCCCCAATACTGCATTAACATAAAATGAAACCAGCCTCTGAAAAAGTACAACTGCCCGGCAATAAGATTTTTCTCTTCGGTGGTAGCATCAGTTAATTTATCAAGGTTGGCTATACCGGCATTGGCCTTATTTATTGCGTACCATGATAAACCCCAAAGATGCCCTTTATCACCACGGGTTTGGGATGAAGCCTTGCCCCCGGTTCTGAACCAGGTATACCCTGCTGTATTCCAGGCCCAGTAATCGCCCTGATCTATTGAGTAAGCCAGCAACCGGGTTTCGCCCGGCTCCCAGTATTCATCCTCGCCAAAGTTCCAGTTGTTATGATAATCCTGCGAACTCATCAACGGGATTGCATTATATAATTCCTCAGTAAACCCTTGAAAGTTCCTGAAATTTTTATAAGCATCAAGAGGGTTTATATCACTCTTTGGCGAAACATCCAGATATTTTTGGCAGGAGTTTAAACAAAGAATTGGTATTAACAAAACCAGCGGTTTGGTTATTCTTTTTAAAATCTTTTTCATTTTCTTAATGATTTATAAAGTAAGATCAATACCCAGATTAAAACGTTTTACAGTAGGATATGCTCCAAAGCTTGAACTACCGCTAAAGTTTGATTCACGGTCATCAGGCATTTTCGTCCACAACAACAGGTTGTTTCCGTTGATGTATAATTTGCATGCTTTGGCTCCTATTCTGTTTAACCATTTGCTTTTTACCGTGTAACCTATCTCGGCATTTTTTAAACGCCAGTATGATCCGTCATACAAATAGCGGGTACCTGCTGCATCGTTACCCAAAACGGTTGTCCAACGCGGCAATGGTATTTCGCCGCCGTTTTGTACTGTCCAGTAGCTACGCTCTACATAAGCAACATCAGATGTTGAATGGAAAGTTGGGAAGGTAATTTCGCGTGTAACATCATTGGCTCCGTAAAACTGTACTAAACAGCTAAAGCCTTTCCAATCAATACCAATGGTAGCGTTATAAGTATTTTGCGGTGTGCCGGTATAGCCATAAGGCGCCTGGTCATAGGTATCAATAACACCATCGGCGTTAAAATCTATAATATTATAGTCGCCCGGCAGTTTATTGGCATTATTTGTTGTTCTTGAGGTACTGCCGTATACATCGTCCCAGCTTTTAATAAAGCCCTTGTCAAGATAAGCTTTGGTTTGGCCAATAGCATATCCTGCATTTTTTTGGTATGCAGGTGTTAGTTCAGGGTCATCGCGGAATATTACTTTATTAACAGCATGTGTCATGCTTGCATTCGTCCACAAGCGTAAGCCATTACCAAAAGTATGGCCCAGCCTTATTTCAAATTCATAACCATTACTGTTTACTTTACCTAAATTGGCTACCGGGGCCGTCATACCAAAATAAGTAGGTATAGCTCTTGAGTTTCCGGCAATTAATACATTGGTACGCCTGTCGCTAAATATATCAACCGAACCTGCTATATCACCGTTAAGAAAAGAGTAATCAATACCCAGGTTTCTTTTTTCCGAGGTTTCCCATGATAGATTTGGGTTACCCAGGGCACTTATGCGATAATAAGTGTATGGTGTATTTGCCGGTATATCGCCCATCTGGGTGTTACCACCATAGGCCCATTGATCCCGGTACAGCCATCTGCCGCCGCCGGCAACCCGGTCATCACCAATACGTCCCCATGAGCCGCGTATCTTTAACTGATCAAGAAATTTTAAGTCTTTAGCAAAACTTTCGTTGCTGATCGTCCATCCGGCCGAAAGTGATGGAAAGAAGGCAAAACGGTAACCGGGGCCAAACTGTTCTGAACCGTTATAGGCACCATTAGCCTCAAAGAAATATCTTTGTGCATAGTTATAAGTTATCCTCGAAACCCAATCTTCCCTGTAGTGATAAAACTCGCTGCCTGTAGCATATTTTTCGCGTTGAAAAAGCCCCATTGCAGTAACATCATGCTTACCAAACTTGCGGGCATAATTAAGTTGGAACGAGTAGTTTAACCTGCGATAAGTTGAACCAGTGGCCACTGAGCCACCCTCACTTGTCCATCTAACGCCATCAGTATAATCTAATTGCGTACCGGAATTTACCTGCTGCTCGTAAGATATTAAACCTGATTCGGGATTTATCCACATACGCTGGGCCGAGTTATACAAGTCATTAATACCACGGCCTGTTTCTCTGAAGGTATTATCCATCGAAAAATTAGCCCGCAGGCTTAGCCCTTTGGTTATTACATCCAACTGTTGCTTCAAAATAAAATCGGAAGTTATTTGCGTGTTGGTACGTTTTTCTACGCCCGACATTGCCAGGTTATAAACCGAGTTTGGCACGTCAGCATTTCTTGGTGCATACCATCCCCACGTACCGTTTGAGTAAATAGGCTGCATTGCATCAGGCGCAGTACGGTAGGCCGAGGCCCAGTAACCTGCATCATTATCTGCAGCGCCCCAGGGTATTTTACGCACACCGTTTGAACCAAACAGGTTCATGGAAAATTTGGTGGTTTTAGTAAGGTTAAAGTCCAGATTGCTTCTAACGTTTATGCGGCTATAGCCATAGCCCGAAGTATAGCCCCTGCCATTTTGAAACGTACGGAACAAATCGCCTTCATTTAAAATATCGGTTGATGCAAAGTAATTTACAAAATCAGAACCGCCCGATACATCAACACTGCTATTATAGCTCATTGCCGTTGGTTTAAACAGCGCTTTCTCCCAGTCAACATTAGGATATCTGTCTGCCTCGGCCGCATTGGCCGGGAAACGATATTTGTTAATAATGTCTTTAGGGGTATATACTGTCCATCCTGCAGAAGAGATAGGAAGTTCTCTTTCGATGGTTAGGTTTTTAAGCATCAATGCATCGTACGAGTCATACTTCTCGGGTAGTTTTGAAACTACTTTGGTTGTAATGTTTGACCGTGCATGGATATTTGCCTTGCCTGCCTTACCCCTTTTGGTAGTAATTAAAATTACACCGTTTGCACCTTTAACACCATATACCGCAGTAGCCGATGCATCTTTAAGTACTGATACACTTTCTACCGAACTTATATCCATGGTACCTATTGGTCTTTCAATACCATCTACCAATATTAGTGGTGCGCTATTGTTCCATGAAGTTTGGGTTCTGATGATAATGTTGGGGTCTTCGGCTCCCGGCATACCGCTTGATGACGAGGTGATAAGGCCGGGTAAATTTCCGGTTAGGGCCATACCCAAATTTGAAACACCGCCGGCGTGCTGCAGTACGTCTCCTGTGGTTTGTGTTATTGCACCAACAACGCTTGCTTTTTTCTGCTCGCCGTAACCCACTACTACTACTTCGTTCAGGTTTTGGTCAACAACTTCAAGCCTTATGGTAAAATTAATTTGGTTACCAACTTTTATTTCCTGCGGCTTATAGCCTATATACGAAACAACAAGCACATCATTCTCTGATGCAGAAATTGAAAACTGGCCATTTATATCACTTACAACGGCTGTTTTAGTACCTTTTACCTTTATTGTAGCTCCGGTAACAGGCTGGTTGATTTCATCATATATTTTACCTGTTATATTGCGCTGTATACTTACCGGCAAACTGCTTTCGGTAGCTTCTTTAATAACAATTATTTGATTTATAATGCTATAAGTAAGCGGCTGCTCCGCAAGGCAATCATTAAGCGCTTCTTCTAAGCTTACATTTTTTACGTTAATTGTAACAGGCTTGGCTTTTTTTAGTAATGCGTCGGTATAAACAAACGTATACTTTGTTTGCTTTTTTATTTGCTTAAACAGTGTTGAAAGTGGAGCTTCTTTCTCCAGTAAGGTTACTTTTTGCGCATATATATTAGCTATTGACTGTGAACAGAACAACACTAAGAAGATTATGGTCAATTTCATAGTTAGTACCTTCTTTTTTACACCTGACAGCGGCAAACAAAATCGTTCTTTTCTGTGTTTAAAAAAGATAAAAATTAAATGCATATTTTTACTCGGGTTTAGTTTTAAAAAATTGGTCGAACAATGTTTAATTATTGAACCTTATTATAGCCGGGAGTGCTGGTAACACTTCCGGTTTTTTTTGTTCAATAATGTGCGTACCCCCAAACTATTTGGAAGCAGCGCATAAATAATGGTTACTTTCTTGGTTTATGATTGGTTTTGGTTTTATATGTGTTATGATTTAGATACTATTACTTTTCTTCCCTCGATGGTAAACTTAATTTTGCCCGCTAACTGCAAAGCCCTTAGCGCATCAGACAGGTTAGTGTTTTTAGGCATTTCTGCAAAAAACAGTGTATTTATACGGTCTTTGTAAACAACATCTATATCATACCAGCGTGCAAGCTCATGCATAATTGATTCCAAACGCTGCGCCTCGAAATGAAAGAGACCATTTTTCCAGGCAAGAATATCATCTGTGTTAACATTTTTGTTAAGTAATAAGGTACCATTAGCCGCAAGCTCTGCTTGTTCGCCGGGTTGTAAGGTTACAACCTTGTTTTTGCAGCTAAACCTGATAGAGCCTTCCAATAAAGTGGCTTTGAGCGACGCGGTTTCGTCGTCATTATATGCCTTTATATTAAAGTGCGTACCCAAAACTTCTATTTTTGAATCGGCTACCTCAACAATAAATGGCATCTTTTTATTTTTGGCTACTTCAAAATAAGCTTCGCCTGTTAGTTTAACTTTACGTTCTTTACCATTAAATACTGCCGGAAACTGCAGGCTTGATGCCGAGTTGAGCCAAACCAAAGTACCATCAGCCAGTTTAAGCTGAAACTGCCCGCCCCGGGGTGTTGAAAGTGTATTATTTGCTACGGCTAAATTTTCTGGTTCATTTTGATGTCTGCCATTTTCCTGTTCCTTATTGTAGGATAGCCTTGCACCTTCTTCCATAATATCTGTATTACCCTCATGCGCAATATGGCGGCTCTCTGCATCGCCTAAGGTAACTGATGATCCGTCCGAAAGCTTTAATATGGCTTTGTTTTTACCGGGCGCTACATCATTTTTTTTAATGCTCACAATTGCATTTTGGTTACCCATGCGGTTGTGATTTAAATAAAACAAACAGGCAAACAAAAACAAGCCGGTTACTGATGCCGCAACCGCCATCCAACACTTTACTTTAAAGCGATGATGATGGTTATTGCCGGTTTCGTCAATGCGGTTGTGGATTTTTTTAAGCAGATCGGCAGAAAAATCCAATTCTGAATTTTTTGTATCAAACAAATCTTCAATATATTGCTCGTGCATTAACTGCTCAAGTTCTTCTGAACTTGTAGTTTCAATATATTGCGCCAACCACTTATAGTCCTCTACGGTCCATTGCTGTTTGTTAAGCAATGCCGCTAACTTTTCCTTAGAATACTCCATGAAATAAAAATCCGAACGGTTTATATCACTAAATACTCAGAAAAGAAAAAAAGGGGGGATGAGATATTTATTTTTTTTCGAAAAATGAAATCATTAAAATGGCTAATAGCATAACCTTGTCATCATCAATACAAAACCGAACATGCGATTTTATTCTGGCCATAGCATCAGATAAATACTCTTTAACGGTATAACGGGAAATACCAAGTTCAATAGCAGCTTCTTCGTAAGTTTTCCGCTTAATTTTACAAAGCTCAAATACTTTTCTTTTTTGGGGCGACAGGAGTTTAATAGCTTCTTCTACCAATGTAAGGTTATCTTCAGATATTTGTGTATTCACATCCTCTTCAGAAATATCTAAAAGTATCTCTTCAAAAACCAAACAGGTATTTGACGCTTTTTTAAGAAATGTAATAGATTTATTATAACTAATAACAAACAGCCAATTAGCTATAGGCTTCTGGGCATCAATGGTATTGCGTTTTTCCCAAAGGCAAAAAAAAACGTCCTGCAAAATATCCTGAGCATTTTCATCATGTTTAAGCAGTTTGAAAATATTACGATAAATAGCCACATGATATTTTCGATATAACAGATCAAAGGCATCTTCATCACCTGATTGTAATCGAACAACCAGTTTTTTATCATCATTTTCACTAAAGCTCGTAATCTCCCCCATTGCAACAGTAAATTGATTATAATTGGTAGTTAGTCGCAAGGTAGCGCGACAAGTCAATTGTAAAATTATTGAAATAAAATTAAATTACAAGACTTTGGCAAACTAATTGAGGGATTAACTGTAAGGCAAAGTAATGATGTTGATTTTTTTTGACATCACCTATCACCCCCTAAACTATCCGCGCTTATCCGCGCTTTAAAAACATAAAGTCAGTGCTTTTCTATTTGAGATTAGCTATAACAACCTGATTTATAATATGTTTTATAAGTTAATTTACACACCCACTCTGTACCACAAGTGTCCGCGCTAAAAAAAATTAAAAATTAAATTTTAATGCTATAAATATTTGATTTAAAGTATGATATAACGGTTACCTTACTGACAAACTGTACCACGAGTGTACCACGGTGTCCGCGCTTGCGCGGACGCGGACAGTGGTACAGTGGTACAGTGGTACAACAGATGCTAAGCGGCTATGTACAATTAACAAAAAAAGAGGCTGCCTCACCTTTTGAGACAGCCTCTTTTTTTTGTTTCTGCTATTGTATGTTTATTCCTGATTTGCTTTAGCTAAGGTATTATTTACTGCTTCCATACCTAAACGTTCTTTAAGCTGGGTTAGATAAAGGCTTCGGGGTGTAACATGTTTATCTAACGATTCGATATAACCTCTTGGCTTTGTTAAATCCTGCAAGGGCTTATTATAAATAACAGATGCTGTACCAATATGGCCGAAAGAATAATTTTTGGCACCCGGCGGGCTTTGTATTAAAAAGTCGCCCTCGCAGTTCCAAAATACAATATTGGCCCCGGCCCAGCCTATAATATAATCCCAATAGCGGGCAGTTAGCGGCGCCTTTACATTATCATAAAGTACACCATTTACCCAGTGATTATGTGGTTCGCTGGTTGAATATGGATTTACCGCCGTACAATCTAAAAATACGTTTCCGCTTGCTTCTGATTGCTGCAATACAAAATTGTGCCTTCCTTTTTGCGAGAAGCAACGCTGTACCAAAGTAAGCTGCCCCAACACATGATAAATAAACCTACGGCCGCCCGCACGTACTGATACCGGCTCCCACGATTGGCAGTCTTGTATGGTTATCCATTTTGAGCCTGCATTAACCTGCACCACACTGCTTACAAAGTGCATTGCTGTCATGTTACGCACCCAGCCATTTTTGCTGTTGCTAAAATTGATAAAGTTGGAATAATGGTTCTCGTCCGAAAAATACTCTTCGCCGTGATATTCAGCAGCGGGTACACCATCCGGTCGGTCCATATTGCCATATTTGGTTGTACGCACGTTTGGGTCATAGTCAGATATTCCGCGCAGGTTTTCAACGGCCACGTTTTCAATCCGCTCATCATCAATTTTAACCACATCACCACCACCCCAACGTGTTTCAATAGCTGTAAAAATAGGTGCATCAACAGTTATGGTATTTCCTTTAACATCGGTTATAACACGGTCATAGGTTATATTAAATGGCCGCCATCTATTACGTCCGGCTCCAACGCTGTCTTCGCCAATAAATTTTATCCAATCCTGATTACCGTAACGACGAACTAAAACTTTATCGCCAACTTTAAATGCCTTTGCCGATTTTACGTTAAATGAACGGGCACCTACCGGAACATAATTATTGGTAATAGTTTGTTTAGTAGCCTCCTGTGGCGTGACGCCCTTATCACCTGCAATGTTGATCAATGCAGCGCGTCCAGCCGCCCCGGTTGGGCGCGGCTTAATTGTTTTGCCAAATAAAATGGTACCTATCTCGCTCATGCCCTCGCCGCGAAGTATTACTCCCGAAGCTCGTATATACAACGGCTTATCAAGCTGATAAAAACCCATTTTTACAAGCACAGCGCCCCTGAAACCTGCTTCATCCATCGGCATGGCCGAAACTTTATCAATTGCAGCCTGAATGTTTGCAGAGTTATCTCCCGGAACAGGCCAAATGGTAGCTTTATTGGGTATATAAGGTATTACAGACCCTCCGCCCCTATAACCGGCGTTTGAAAAATCAGGTATCTTGTTACCCAAACTATCAGCTATATAAACTAATTTGCCATTAACTCCCGGATACACCAGTGAAGTTGAAGGTAAAATGTCCTGGGCACGGCTCAGCAAAATGCCGGCAAACAGCGAAAATAATGTCGCAGCGTAAAATTTAATTCTCATAATAGGTTAAGTTTTATTGAATTGGTAATAATGGTTAAGCGAAAATAAATATATCCTGCGCTTGTTTTGATAAATATTATAAAAACATTGATGCACTTATTTAGCTGTCAGCGAAAACCATTAGATATTCTTTATTTTTTGCTTAGTGGTATTACTTTTGATATATACCCTTTAAATATATAAAATGAAAGCCGATCAACAATTATATGCCACCGCCTGCCAGCTAATGGCTGGCAAAAAAGGCCTTTTGGCTATGGATGAAAGCACTGCAACCTGTAATAAACGGTTTAAGGCAGAGGGCATACCCGAAACAGAAGAATACCGCAGAAAATACCGCGAATTAATAGTTACCACACCCGGATTAGAAGAACATATTAACGGAGCCATACTTTTTGATGAAACCATTAAACAAAGAACAGCAAGCGGCGAACTGTTTATTGACATACTGATCAATAAGGGCATTATTCCAGGTATTAAGGTTGACGAAAGTACGGTGCCAATGGCCAGGTTTCCGGGCGAAAAAATAACCGAGGGACTTGACGGATTACGCGAACGTTTAGAAGCCTATAAAAGTATGGGCGCACGTTTCGCAAAATGGAGGGCCGTATTTAGTATAGCTGCAACCTTGCCCACTACACCCTGTATTAAAACCAATGCCAGTACGCTGGCAATTTATGCAGCATTATGCCAGGAACAGGGGCTTGTACCCATTGTTGAGCCGGAAGTATTAATGGATGGAAATCACACCATTGAACAATGTGCAACCGTAACTAACCATGTTTTACATGCTGTTTTTGATGCGCTGTACCTGCATCAGGTTTATCTGGAAGGTATTATTTTGAAACCAAATATGGTATTGCCGGGCATTGATTCTTCCGAACAATCCAATACCGAAGAAATAGCAACACAAACTGTTAACTGTTTATTAAAAAGCGTACCAGCCATTGTACCCGGCATTGCATTTTTATCGGGCGGCCAACCCTCAATTGAGGCAACCGAACGGTTAAATACAATGCACCGCTTATTTGACAGCCGTTTACCGTGGGCATTAACTTTTTCTTTTTCGAGGGCATTACAGCAATCGGCACTTGAAATATGGAAAGGTAATGATACAAACAAAGTTGCCGCACAACAATCATTATTGCATCGCGCAGCCTGCAACCATGAAGCATGCAAGGGTACTTATAACGCGGAGATGGAAAAATGAGGCTTAATCTCAATAATATGTCCCGCATCCCTGCCGCGTTATCCGAAGTCCGCGTTATCCGAAGTCTCTGACTTCGGACAGCAATACGGTTAATTATCGGTCTTTACAGATCCTATTGAGCCACAAAGTTCCATTTGGAATTATCACTACCCATATCAAACTTAGCCAACGCAGGGGTACTATCACCTGCTGATACTAATGCCAATGGCTCTTTTGAGTTTGGTATTACTTTAGGCATAATGCGATAAGTACCGTCTGTCAACTGATCAATCTTCCATAACTGTTCGGGAGCGCCGGTATATGCCGGTACGGTTATTACCTGCCCGTCGGCAGTAGCTGCCAATGCCCTTTCGGTGCCTGCAATGGTTATTTTATAATATGGCGCACCAAAATACCCGCTTGAATCGGGTGCAGGTACAACCAGCCATTTTTGATGCGGGCGGGCAATATAATCACTTATTCTTGTGGTAATATTTCCGGCTGGCCAATTTTTTATAACATCAGTTACTTGCTGCTCAGCCACAGGTTTTACAGGGCCGGTATTACCGCGGCCACCGCCAAAACCGCCACCACCGCGCGCCATATCAGTTGGGTCAACAGCTAACTCTAAACTATATCCTCTTCTTTGTGATTGTATTTCGTAAGTTCCGGCTTTAACGTTCTCGCCCATTACAGGCCAGCCGTTTTTCCAAACTATCGGCAGAACGCCTAATACGCTGGCTCCGCCCTGGTCAAGGTCAGCCTCCCAGTGGATTGACATTTTTTCAACGCCCGGTTCAATAACTTCGCGCCCGAAATGGCCCGGACCTATTAAACGCCCGCGGGTTGTAGCAACCATTTTACCGCCGCCTTCCAACATGCTCCTGCCTACGTTATCCATAAACGGGCCTGTAACGCTTTTTGAACGGCCAACAACCACGTTATAAGTTGAATTAGGGCCTGCGCAACAAGTGCCGTGCGTAGCCAACAGGTAATACCAGCCGTCGTGGTATATCATATCGCTTGCTTCGCAAACAATGGCTACATTTACGGGCTTATTGCCTGCTACGCGTTTACCTGTTTTAGGATCAAGCTCCACCAGGCGGATATACCCAAAATAAGTACCATAAGTTAACCATAGTTTGCCGGTAGTTGGGTCAAGCATCAAGCCGGGATCGATAGCGTCGTTTTCTTCATAACCATCTGACGTAGCAACCACAACCGGTTCGGTATATTTAAAATCAGGCGATTGCGGATCAAGCGTTTTGTTCCACATGCTCAGAATGGCTCCTTTATGGTTACCCCCGCCGCCTGTTGCCCCATATACAACCAGAAACCTGTTGCCAATTTTCATAGCATCCGGCGCTGCACCTCCACCGGGCCTTACACCGCCGCCGTGCCATTTCCAGCCATCTTCAGATATTATGCCGTTGCCACCGGTGCCAAAGCTGTAATATTTACCGTGGTCTTCAACAACGGTTGATGGGTCGTGTATGTTAGGTCTTCCGATCTGTGCAATTGATAATTGTGTTATAGACGCTACTAAAAAGGCAGCCAGGCAGGCTATTTTAATTTTTTTCATTATAATTCTATTTCAGAATAATGGATAATAATTAGCTAATATTTTATTGGTAACTAAGGGTAAAGTTTTTTACCGGTGCGCCTTTATCATCTATAAACCGCACGCAAAAGTTGCACATACCTTGTCCGTTAATAACCGCTGCACGCAACACATTTTTTCCTTTTTTAAGTGTTAAAAGCGGAGAGGTTACGTTATCTACTATGATGTCCTTATCGCCCGGAATCATCAATGCTTCCTTGCCATTTAACCAAAACGCACCGCCCGAGTTAACCCCTGCGGCTATCCGTACATTTTTAATTTCCTGCGGACAATCAATTACGGTTACCAACCAAAATAGTACCCCTGCACGCGCCTTGTTTGTAGCGTAGCTAAAATGGTATAAATTAAAGTTGAACGACTTGCTATCTAACGCATACCACTTTAAATCCTGATCGCCAATTTTTACTGTTGAGCCGTTTTTGGGTATGATATTATAATCCTGCGAAAAATTTTCAGTAGAAAAAGCTGTTTTTAAGTACGCTTCGGTAATTGTGCTATTGCTGCGCAGATTTTTCTTTACAGGTTCAAGTACCAGCCAGCGCTGTATAAAACCTTTAGCATCAGGCGTTTTTTTAACCGCAGTAGCGGGGGTAAAATGTATAGCCAATGAATGCGTAGTATCACCCGCTATTGGTATAGGCGGCAGATTTGCTCCTCGCCCAAAACCGCCGGGACCTTGGCCCGCTGGCCGTTGGCCAGGCCCGGGGGCTTGCCCGAAAGCACTTATGGCAGCCACCTGTAATCCTGCTAAAACAACGAAAGCCAATACAGGCAATAGTAATTTATGTGTTTTATTCATTATAGATTGTTTTTGTGATAATTGTTGTGTTTGAAATAAGCATACTATGCCAAAATCTACTCAATTTAATAAAAAAAGAATTAAGTATACTTAACAAACTGACAATTATTGGTGGTTATTATTATATCATAGCCTTATAATCAATGTCGGTCAAGTCCTTTACCGAGCCGAAGCCAATCACATCCTTAACTACCTGTCCATCGGTCATTTCAACGGCGCGTATCAGTTTATCTGATCCAAATTTATCTTTAATATCGTGCATAGTTTTAAAAGCTGTTTCCTTGCGATCCATATCCTCAAATAAACTGTACAGCATATTACCGTTATTTACAAAATTGGTAACCCCTACCCGCATACTGTTTATTTGTGTATTCATCACAGGGCCGGTTTGGGTTAGCCGTTCAAATTTTTCAATACGTACACGTATCATCCGCATCAGGCTTATGGCATCCTGTATTGGGG
This sequence comes from Mucilaginibacter sp., assembly GCA_025929405.1. Taxonomy (GTDB): domain Bacteria; phylum Bacteroidota; class Bacteroidia; order Sphingobacteriales; family Sphingobacteriaceae; genus Mucilaginibacter. The sequence goes on from JAICMD010000024.1 coordinate 14,412, forward strand.
TAGTTATAGCAAATGCATCGTCCCAGCGGGTGCCATCCTCATACCGGGCAGTAAACGCTACTGATTTACAGTAAAATTTATGTTTTACCATCCGTTTCTCCAACGTAAGGCAAAGCGTCATAAACAATTGATCAATATAGCTTATGTGTTGCCTTTTTTCGGCAGATATTTGCCGCATGGCCTGCATGCCCCGGTAATCATGCGCGGCAATATTGGTTTCAATAAAATTGAGGCGGTAATGCCAGTATATCCCTTCAATGCCTTTAAATATGGCTTTTAACTTATCAGGCCCTGCGTAGCGCATTTGCAATGGTGTAGTTATTCCGGCCCGTTCTAACCGGTAGCTCATATTGGCGCCAATACCGGGCATATCGCCCATTTTAACGGAGCAAGTATCTCGTCAATATTTTGCGGTGTTATCAGCATCAGCCCGTCCAGCTTTTTACCCCGTACCGAACCCAGCTTGGCCAAAAAAGCATTGGGTGCAATCCCCACTGAGCAGGTAAGCCAATCGCCTACTTTTTCCAGTATATCGCGTTTTATTTTTTTAGCGACGGCAACCGGGTCAAGGTGGTTATAATTATTCAGGTTGATAATAGCCTCGTCAATACTTTTGGCTACCACATCCTTACTGTATTGCAGCAATACATTTATTATTTTGGTGTGATATTCGCGGTAGCGGGTTGGATTGCTTTCAACAGGTACCAAGTCAGGGCAAACTGCCATAGCATCATTAAGGCGCATACCCGCTTTTAACCCCTTTGCTTTTGCTTCTTTAGAGAGTGAAATAACACAGCCGTACTTACCTGTATAAACACAAACCCCAACGGGCCGGTGCCGCAACCAGTAATTGGCCTGCTGCTCGCAACGGGCAAAGTAGCTGTCCATATCTACAAACAGCACCCTCGATTGGGTTCGTACCTCTACGGAATTTTGATTCACAAAGCAAATTTGCTAATATTTTTAGCAAATTACAATAGCATAAATATAAAAAAGACTTACGAAGTTTTTAAAACTCCGTAAGTCTTATCAAAATCATAATTCACTAATTTTAACTAAATATTTTAACGCGGACGATTATCTTCTGAAAAAAGTACGCTTATTAAAACCGGCTTTTTAATTATTTCACCGTGCCAGTAATAAGCTACCCAAGGTAAAAGGCTTATTACTCTTATAGCTTCGTCATTTAATACTTTATTATCGTTGGGTTTAAACAAGCTAATGTTTTCGGGCTTCCCGGAGATGCCGGGCTGAAAAACTATAACAACTCTTTTTGCACCGCTTTTTAGGCTGGGTATAACCGACCAGTTAATATGGTCATTAATAAATTTAGTACGCGCATCACTATCTTCATTATACACAGCATCTTTAACAGATGGATTAACAAATTCTTTAATACCCCTAATTTTTCCATTTAAAACAGTAACCCGGCTTTCAACCGCATATATAGGCATCATGTAAGTACTTGTATAAAATTGTTTGCCTTTAGTTATCCAAATATCTCCTGTAAACCACACAGCTTTAATAGTTCCATTTTCAACTTTACTTATCCCATCATTAAACAAAGGGGTTAAGTCTGTTTTATATTGTCTTTTATTGTCATTACAACTATAAATATTGGTAAGGTATAGCTCATTATTAACTAATGTCCATTCTGCATTATAGCTATCACACGGGTCATCATAAGCCCTTGTGCGGTAACTAATCAATTTTTCTTTAATGTTTTTTACTAATGGATATTGATTTAACGGACTTTCGGAAGTTAGTGCAAATGTTTCGCCGTTGATAATAATAATATCGGCTTTTGCTTTTGTTGCAAAAAACAGGAATAGCGAAATACAAAAAATGATAAAGCGGTTCATGGATATATATTAAAGACTTACGAAGTTTTTAAAAACTTCGTAAGTCTTATCAAATTCATTCATAATTCACTAATTAAATCACTCTCCCCTTTTCAACCCGTATTTCTCTATCTTACTATAAAGGTGGCTGCGTTGTATATCAATATCATCAGCAGTTTTTGATACGTTCCAGTTATTTTTTTCGAGTTTAAATTTAATGTATTCGCGCTCCGCATAATCCTTATAGTCCTGAAAATTTTTAAACTGGTTAAAATCAGTTTGCGGGGCGGCGGCTGTATTTGCAGCAACTGCTGCCGGTGCTGCGGGATTAGCAAACAACTTTACATCAGCATCAGTAATAATTTTATCGCTTAGTATAATCAAACGCTCAACCATGTTACGCAGCTCGCGAATATTGCCCGTCCAAGGCAGGGCTTTAAGCGCCTCAACTGCCCCTTCAGATATCTTTTTAACCGGCATGTTGTATTCGGTACATATCTCTTCCAAAAAGCTTTGGGTAAGCAGGCCAATATCCTCCTTACGCTCGGTTAGCGGCGGTACATGTATCAGTATTACGCTCAGGCGGTGGTAAAGGTCCATACGGAAGTTACCGGCTTCAATCTCTTTTAACAGGTCCTTGTTGGTTGCCGCAACTACCCGTACATCCACATCAATTTCCTTTTCGCCGCCTACACGAGTTATTTTGTTTTCCTGCAAGGCACGTAATACTTTGGCCTGGGCTGATAGGCTCATGTCGCCAATCTCGTCCATAAACAGGGTGCCCCCCGATGCCGATTCAAACTTACCTATGCGCTGTTTGATAGCCGAAGTAAACGACCCCTTTTCATGTCCAAACAATTCACTTTCTATCAACTCCGATGGGATGGCCGCACAGTTTACCTCAATCAGCGGTGCATTGGCACGGTTTGATTTTTCGTGCAGCCAGCGGGCCACCAGTTCTTTACCACTACCGTTTGCCCCGGTTACCAATACACGTGCATCCGTTGGTGCCACACGGTCAATGGTTTCCTTTATTTTGTTGATAGCCTGCGATTCGCCCAATATCGGACGAACTTTTGATACTTTTCGCTTTAACGTTTTTGTTTCAACAACCAGGCTTCCCCTGTCGAGTGCGTTGCGTACGGTTATCAGCAGGCGATTAAGATCAGGCGGTTTGGATATAAAGTCGAAGGCGCCTTTTTTACTGGCCTCAACTGCAGTTTCAACAGTGCCGTGACCTGATATCATAATAAACGGCAGATCGGGTTTTATGGCCTGCCCTTCGGTTAACACCTCCATACCGTCCATACGGTTCATTTTAATGTCGCATAACACCAGGTCATAATCATCCTTGCGTATCAATTCAAGGCCATCAACACCGTTATCTACATCAACAACTTCGTAATCTTCGTATTCCAGAATTTCGCGCAGGGTATTACGTATGGCGCGTTCGTCATCTATAATTAAAATTTTAGCCATGGGTTAACTCAAAGAATCTTAAATGCTAATATATGTGATTTGTATAGGAAACTAAACACTTTTTGGGCAATGTTGTTTGCGCGGTTTGCAAAATTTGTTGATTTAATAATTATAACTTATTATAAACATTGCTTGGCAGTTGCACAGATTGCTTCATTCACATACGGCAGGTACCGTTTGTACCGGTCTGCTTAAATAAGATCCTTCACCCGCTCCGGATGATAAAACACCAACTAATAAGCACCACGTAATAAGATAGCTTTGCGGAACGCGGACAGACAAGATTACTTTAGTCCCGCATCTGTCCGCACTTTGTATGTTTTATCGTTCAACCTGTTTGCTCAGATTTTGTTCCATTTGGTTTAAGGCCATATAAAAAGCAATAAGATTGTGTTGTTCAAGCTGTTCATGCAGTATCCTATTTACCTTTTGAACAGCATTTTTAACTACCGGAACTAACCGCTTTCCTTTTTCGGTTAAAACTATAAGTTGTTCCCGCTTATCATTTGGGTTAGCATAAGTAATAACATATTGTTGTTGGGCCAGGTAGCTAATTAGTGCAGTTACCCGCGATTTATTTATCTGCAGGTGTGCACTTAGTTTTTTAGGGGTAAGCGGTAATTCATGATCACCGAGTATCAATATAATTTCTATATAATGTGCCGAGTTAAAATCTGGGAGTTCTTTGGCGAGCATTGTATAATATAAAGCTGTTAATCTGCGAAGTCTTCTGGATAATATAAGCTGCATTCTGATTCTTTAAAACAAACGGTATGTTTAATAAATAATTAAGGTTGTTTAAGCAAGTATCCTCAAGGGCGAGGAATAAGTTTAAACAATCAGATACGGAATGCGCAGAAAGAGAGATGAGCAGAAAGTGATTTACTGCTAAGTAGCTGCCGTAACCGGTAGCGGTTTAAATTTAGCCTGAAGATAAAAGGAATAAAGAAAAGCAGGATATATGCAACTACCGCGGCCCGTACCACCTCGGCCAAAGAGTTATTACTTTGTACGATAGATTTATCGGGGCGTTTTATCAGGTAGAATATACCGTTTACTGACATTACATTTTTGGTATTCCTTTTAAATATGATGCTCTTGCCAGAAGTAGAATGATCAGCAAAATGGCTTGTTGGCGGAAGAAAAAAGATATTCGTAAGCGTTATCATCAAATAGACGACCGCCATTGTGAGTATCATAAAAGATTTTAAGTAATTATCTTTTTTCACAGCAAACTATCAATTGAACAAAGTTGGCAAAAAATTGATGTTTCTGCAAACATTGATATAAATGCTCAGCCTCTGGTCGGTGTTATCATCGCATTAGTAACAGCCCTGAGCGGACAATGTTATTAGTTTCTATAAATATCTGCTTAGCGTATGTAGAGAATGCCACGTTATCGCCCGCAGCAATCATCAGTAGCTATAAAAAACACGGAACACCCCTTCCAATTAAGAAAGAGATGTTTCGTTATTTAATAAGGGATATGCTCCCTTGTTATTATTATTTGACTTTTTTAACCTTTATTGCATTCATTCCCTTTTGCCCCGGCTCGGTCTCGAAAGTTACTTTATCATTTTCCCTTACCTGTTCGGCAAGGCTGTTAATGTGTACAAACACGCTCTCCTGAGTTTGCAGGTCGCGTATAAAACCAAATCCTTTTGATTCGTTAAAAAACGAAACTATGCCGTTTCTAACTATCTCAACCTCTATATCTTCCTGCTTTGGTGTACCTATCCGGATGTTTTCGGCCAGTACCTGCTTGCGTTTGGTATGGTCAGGCGGAGTTGAAGTAATATTGCCGTTCTCGTCAACATAGGCCATCATTTCATCTAATGATTTGCCTTTATCGGCATTGGCACGGCGATCCTCGGCTTTTTCTTTTTTGTCCTGTTGTTTTTTGAGCTTCTTTTTTTCGCGCTCTTTTTTACTAAATGTTTCTGTGGATTTACCCATTATATTAATTAAAGTGAATGGCCGGTACACCGCGCAACGGCCCAAAAGCTTTTGTACAAAAAAAGCACCCTCCTTATACGGGAAGATGCTTTAAATGATTTATAGTGTGTTAAGCTACTTTTACATTTACTGCGTTAGGTCCTTTACGGCCTTGCTCAACTTCAAAATCAACGGTATCGTTTTCGCGAATGTTGTCAATTAAGCCTGTTGAGTGTACAAAAATTTCGGCACCACCATTTGAAGGTGTAATAAATCCGAAACCTTTGGTTTCATTAAAAAATTTTACTGTTCCTTGTTGCATTATATTGTTATTAAATAAATTATATACAAAGGTACGTATAATTAATGGCATATTTACTTTTGGTAAAATTATTTAAATTTTATTTAAGCAAGCCACTGGATAACCCATTTGTGTTCGTCACTGTTCCTCATGGTTGCTCAGGTTTCGTTCCATTTGGTTTAAGGTCATATAAAAAGAGATAAGATTGTGTTGTTCCAGCTGTCGGTGCAGCACACTATTTACCTTTTGAACAGCATTTTTAACTACC
>JAICMD010000138.1 GCA_025929405.1 Mucilaginibacter sp.
ATCCGGCTACTTGCTTATTTACCATTTTAACTGTACTTTAAGCATAATTAATTGATCCTGATGAGAAAAATAATATCCGCTATTTTATTTGCGTGGGCCTGTGCTTTAACCACTTTTGCGCAACCCGCACCTAAACCCATATACTACGCCATATCGTTCCCCAATGCTGCTCATCACGAAGCCGAAATTGTAATGACCGTTTCGCAGGTGCCTGCCGGGGTGATGCATCTGCACATGAGCCGGTCGTCGGCAGGTCGTTATGCCACGCACGAGTTTGGCAAAAATATTTATAATGTTAAGGCTTTTAATGTTGATGGCTCGCCGCTGGAGCTAACACAAGTACAGGGCGATGCGTATGATATTGCAATGCATGGCGATGTTGTAAAAATAAGTTATACCTTATTTGGTAACTGGACGGATGGTACCTATGCCGGTATCGACCCCAGCCATGCACATTTGAATATACCTGCCGTTTTTATGTGGGTAACTGGTATGGATGCAAGGCCTGTAAAATTTGAGTTTAATGACCTGGATAAATATGGCTGGAAGGTAGCTACACAATTAAAACACGAAGGTGCAAACATCTATTCTGCTCCCAACCTGCAGTATATGATGGATAGCCCCACCGAACTATCAGCCTTTAATAGTACAAGTTGGCAGGTACCAAACCCTGACGGTAAAAATCAACAGATCAATCTTACTGTACACTCGGATGATTCGCCTGCAGTGATCAACAATTTTGGCGAAATGGTTAAAAAGGTGGTTAAAGAAGAACAAGCTGTGTTTGGCGAACTGCCCGCGTTTGATTTTGGTGAATACACCTTTTTGGATGATGTGTATCCAACCAACTCGGGCGATGGGATGGAGCACCGTAACTCTACCTGCATTGTTGATGCGGCTGATAAGGTAGCCGGTAATGAAAAGGATCTGTTAGGCACCTTCTCGCACGAGTTTTTTCATAGCTGGAACGTTAAGCGCATCCGCCCAAAATCGTTAGAGCCTTTTAACTTTCAGCATGCCAATATGAGCAATGAACTTTGGTTTGCCGAAGGCTTTACACAATACTATGGCGAACTGGTTTTAACCCGTGCAGGGTTTAACACAGCAGACGAATATACCCGCACCATTGCCGGTTTGATAAATGCCGTGTTGAATACACCGGGTGCTGCCAAATATTCGGCCCTGCAAATGAGCCGCGATGCGGTGTTTACCGATGCGGGGGTATCTGTTGATCCGGTTAATTATGCCAATAGTTTTACAACATATTATTATTACGGTGGCGCTATTGCGTTGGCGCTCGACCTGCGCCTGCGTGCTGATTTTAATTTAACGTTGGATGATTTTATGCGTCAGGTTTGGCTATCGCGAGGTAAGGTAATGAAACCTTACACCGTTGCCGACCTGCAAACTGATCTGGGAAAAGTAACTAAGAACCCAAAATTTGCCGCCGATTTTTTTGCGCGCTATATTAATGGCATCGAAAAAAATGATTACGCAGCTTTGTTAGCCAAAGCGGGTTTATTATTACGTAAGGCCCAACCTGGCCGAGCCTGGATTGGACAGTTGGGTGCAGCAGTGCGCGGGCGCGCAGGACAGGTACGCATTGCGGGCGAGGGTGTGCCTATACTTTCAAACACTATTATTGGTACGCCATTATACAAAGCAGGCATTGATGCCGGCGACCTAATAACCCAGGCAGATGGCAAAGAAGTAAAAGATGCCGGTGCGCTTAACCAAATAATTGCTGCAGGAAAACCCGGTGATAAACTTAATATAACCTATAAAAACCGCAGTGGAGCGCATCAAACTACTATTACTCTTGAAGAAAACCCTGCTTTTGAGGTAGTTACTTTTGAAAAAGCGGGACAGCCATTATCCGCTGCACAACAAACTTTCAGAAATGCATGGCTGGCTTCAAAAGTTAAGTAATTTTAATACCAATATTTTTCGTGTAAAATTTTAATCAGGTTGGCTATAAGCCAACCTATTTTTTTAATTTTCCGCATTATTTACTGCCTGTACCCCAACGCCTGTAAATAACAAATGCAACACCAATTAAATAAAACAATAAATGAAATCAATTTTAACTTTTATTACGGCCTTGCTTTGCATTGGTACGTTAAAAGCCGAAAACGGGTACGACCTTTGGCTGCGTAAGCAACCGGCTAATCCGGTTAATGTAACTGCTTCAAAACATTCTACTGTTTTGGACATGGCTAAAAAAGAGCTTACCGAAAACTGGCAGGGGAAAGCCGGTGCAACCATTAAATTGTTGGTTAAAACCGACAAGGAGATTAAGGATGATGGCTTTAAAATAAACGCCGGCACCATACAGGCCAATACTGATCTGGGTGTATTATACGGCACTTTTGAGTTGCTTCGCCGTGTACAAACGGGTGCGCCAACTGATAATGTGCTTTCAAATCCATCATACCAGCGCCGTGTGCTTAACCATTGGGATAACCTGAATGGTAGCATGGAGCATGGTTTTGGCGGCAACTCGTTGTTTTGGCACCGGGGTAAAGATTCATTAACCGTAACCGATGCCGAAAGAAAAAGATGGCGCGATTATGCGCGTATCAATGCATCAATAGGCATTAACGGCAGCGTAATTGATAATGTTAACGCATCGCCAATGGTACTATCTACTCCTTATTTAGGTAAGGTTAAAGAGATTGCCGCAGCAACGCGCCCTTATGGTGTGCGCATATACTTAGCAGTTAATTTTGCATCGCCTATAAAAGTTGGTGGTTTAAAAACTGCCGACCCGCTTGACCCCGAAGTAATAAAGTGGTGGCATGCAAAAGCTAAAGAAATTTATACTTTGATACCTGATTTTGGAGGCTTTTTAGTGAAAGCTAACAGCGAAGGACAGCCAGGCCCCCAAGATTATAAACGCACACACGTTGATGGCGCTAATTTATTGGCTGATGCGGTAAAACCTTATGGCGGCATTGTAATGTGGCGCGCATTTGTATATGCTTCTAATGATGCCGACAGGGCTAAACAAGCCGTTACAGAATTTATGCCCTTTGATGGACAGTTTCGCGATAATGTGATTATACAGGTAAAAAATGGCCCGGTTGATTTTCAGCCGCGCGAGCCTTTTAGCCCATTATTCGGCATGATGAAAAAAACATCAATCATGCCCGAGTTTCAGATCACGCAGGAATATTTAGGTCAGGCTATTCACTTGGTTTTCCTGTCATCAATGTGGGAAGAATGTTTGAAAAGCGATACTTATCAGGAAGGTAAAGGCAGCACAGTAGGCAAAGTGACCGATGGCAGCCTGTTGCCGCAAAAATATACCGCTATAGCTGGTGTTGCCAATACCGGACTTGACAGCAACTGGTGCGGGCATCCGTTTGCGGCTGCAAACTGGTACGCTTTTGGCAGATTAGCCTGGAACAATACCTTAACAAGCGATGAGATAGCCAACGAATGGATTACACAAACTTTTTCGCCAATTAATACAGACCAGTCCTTGTCAAGCAGTGGTACCGATTGGCATAACGCTTTCCTGTTACCGGTTAAGAAAATGATGCTGCAAAGTCGTGAAGCAGCCGTAAACTATATGATGCCGTTAGGCTTACATCACATGTTTTCAGCGTCTGAACATTATGGCCCGGGGCCATGGTATGCACCGCCGCGTGTGCGTGCCGACTGGACGCCGCCATATTACCATAAGGCAGATGCCAAAGGCATAGGGTTCGATCGTACATCCACCGGCAGCGATGCCGTTAGCCAGTATAAAGAACCACTTCGGTCTGTTTTTTCAGATGTTACTAAAACGCCCGAGATATATTTGCTATGGTTCCACCATTTACCGTGGGATTATAAAATGAAAAGCGGCCGTACTTTATGGGAAGCACTTTGCTATAAATATCAGGAGGGTGTAAACCAGGTTAGGGATTTCCAAAAAATATGGGCATCCGCCAAACCATATGTGGATAACCAGCGTTTTCTAGATGTGCAAACCCGCTTAATGCGCCAAACCCGCGACGCGCAGATATGGAAGGATGGCGTATTACAATACTTCCAAACGTTTAATAACCTGCCTTTTCCGCCGGATATGGAACAGCCTATGACTACTCTTAAATATATACAGGCTACACCGCCTATAAATATTAAATAAAATAAAGAAGCCCCACAATTTTGCGGGGCTTCTTTATTTATAATTCCTTTCGCATTACATAATCATTCATAAAGTACGGGCCTATGGGGATATCTTCCTCATAAGCAATGGCAAACCCCATCTTTTCATAAAAGTTCCGCGCCTTATTTTGGCGGTTAACGTTAAGTTCCAAAGTTTTAATATTGAAAGCACTTACTCGTTTACAAACTTCATTTATTAACGCTTTACCATAACCTTTCCCTTGTGTTGATGGCAGGCAATATAATTTATGCAGTTTATAAACCTGCGGATTTTCCTCACGGGGGCCGTAGGAAGCAAAAGCAACCACGCCCTGTTCATCTGATAACAATAAATAAGATTGACTGCCATTTTGTATATGCGCGGTTATTTCATCGACCGCATAGCGATCATTGAACATATATGCTACCTGGTCCTCTGTTAATAGCGGTAGGTAAGTATGCCAATAAACAGGTTTGGCTACCTGTTGTATGATTAATGCATCGTTTGGTGTTGCTGTGCGAATAGTGAACATGGAAATTAATATAAAACTGCGTCATTGCGAGTGGCCTCTGCATGGCCTGTGTGCACGAAGCAATCTCGCCGCTTTGTTATAAATGCGATGAGATTGCTTCGTGCGCTCATTTCAACGCGCTTCCTGCTCGCAATGACGCTTTGGGTTAATGATTTTCTTCCTCGTCAATTTTTAATCTTACCGTACCGGTATGCTCAATAGCAAAATAATCTTCCAGCTCGTTAAGGGTTGATGAATTGGTAGCAATATCTTTTATAATGCGTCCCTTTTCCATTAACAGAATACGATCGCATACATCAGTAACGTGGTTAAGGTCATGGCTTGATACCAGGGTGGTTACGCCATTTTTATTAGCTTCTTTAAGCATATTTTTCAGGCGGAACTGCGTTGTAGGGTCAATATTAGCAAAAGGCTCATCCAGCATTAATAATTCCGGGTTTTGCAATAAACATGAAGCCACTCCAACTTTCGTTTGATTCCCTTTTGAAAGATCGCGGATGTATTTGCCGCGTTTTAATATCTCCCCATTAAAAAAATCCGACAGGCCCAATAAAAAATCGTCAACATGGGCGCGTGTAAGTTTATGCAGGCCACCGATAAAATAAAAATATTCTTCGGGCGTAAGGTAATCAATCAAAAAGCCTTCATCCAGATAGGAGGCCGTATATTCTTTCCAGGCTTCGCCGCCTGCAACCTTTTCGTCGTTCATGTAAACCTCGCCGGTTTCAGGCAGTATCAGGTCAAGCATCATCCTGAACAGGGTGGTTTTGCCGGCTCCGTTATTGCCTACCAAACCAACGCTTTCGCCCCTGCGAATGTTTAGTTCAGGTACATTTACCACTAATACATTGTTGTAAACTTTTTTAAGGTCCTTTATAGCTATCATGATTACTTGTTTCTAAAACCTTCGGTTATCTTATATTTTCTTTTATCAAAATCAGCCGCTAATACTTTTATCCAATAACTGCGCGATAAAACAAATCCCAATCCTATACTGCCCAATACTATCAAAGCAAGATTAGGGAACCCCGTTAATTTAAGCGGCAAATAAATTGCGTAAGGTAATAGTATTAACGGGAATGATAACAGCAGTTGTGTTACGCCAACGCCCTCCCAATTAAATGTTGCGCCTTTTGATAGGTCGATACGCTTTTGATTTCGGTTGGCAAAAAACAATATTAATGTGGTGTTAACGCCGATATTCCACAGATACATGACTACTTGTATTGCGCCCGTGCGCCACCCAAAATAGATGTAGGGAAGCGTAAGCAAAAATGCTATTGTTGAAACGGTAGTAAATAAAAAGTATTTGGCTTTTAAAAAATCGGTAAATTTTATTTTACTTACCATAAAACCATCAAAATAGCCACCTTGCCAGCCATACATAAACTGGCCGTAGTTAATAATAAAAACACCGGTCATAAACATACCCGCAAATATTTTTATTGGTTCGCCCATTTTGGGGTTGGTATAAAATATCAACCCGTAAAACAAAAAGAACAGCGACATAATCAATGATGACCGCGACCGCTTATTGCGGATGATCAGCTTAATTTCATTTGCTACCATATCACCTATCTGGCCAAACCTGTTTAATAACGGAAACTCGGTGGTGCTGGCGCGAAGGGTTTTATGTTTGGTTAAAACCTCCAGGTATAAGTTATGCTTAAGATAATTAAAGTTGATGATATACATCACCGTACCTAACACCAATGGCAGCAAAACCCAACCGGGCTGCAGCAATAAATGGCCAAAATATAAATAGGATATATGCTTAATGGAATACAGGTGCCATTCAAAATCGCCCATGCCTAACAGGATGAGCGCAATGGAAGATGCTATAAATATCCATCCGTTAAATGCGGCCCTGCGTTTAATATAAAGCGCTAAATAATTATTAAAAATGCTTATGCCAATTAGTGATAAAATGAATGCCGAAGCAACCAGCCAACCCATACCTGCGGCAATTATTTTTACAATAAATGGAATAAAAAGTATAAGCGGCCATAAATTAAATGCCGATAGCATTGCTGTAAGCGATAGGTATTTTACCAATGTATTGCGCTTGATGGGTAGTTGCAGGTATGGCTGTACACGCAGGGTAGGCAGTTCCTGAAATTGCATACGCAGCAATAGCTCCACCATGTAATAGGTAAGGATAACGCCGCAAAAAGATATTATTACATTATCATGCGGGGCAGATTTTATTAGGATCTTATTCAACTGAAAACCCACTAAAAGTGCACAAGCCAGCAAGTAAAGTATAGCCAGGCCTACAACTATATGTACAGCTATGCTTTTGCCCGTATTGCGTGCTCGCCAAAAGGCCTTTAACTCGTGACGGATGAAGGTTGAGGTCATTGCTTAATGATTATCAAAAGATTAAGGTACTAATATTTATACCTGTTGCCCCAAAGTTTTTTTAGTTTTTCTTTTGACTCATTTTCCCGGGCGTTGTTACCCGGCTCATATAATTTAGTGCCTTTGATGGCTTCGGGCAGGAAGTCGAGATCCACAAAATTATTTTCATAGCTGTGGGCATATTTATAATCTTTACCGTAGCCGATGTTCTTCATCAGCTTGGTAGGGGCGTTGCGCAGGTGCAGGGGTACGGGCAGGTCGCCGGTTTGTTTTACCAGTGCCATAGCTGCACCAATTGCTGTAGTAGCCGAATTACTTTTTGCCGACGTAGCCAGATAAATAGCCGTTTGCGACAGTATCAACTGCGATTCGGGCATGCCGATCTTGTTTACTGCCTCAAAACAACTCTGGGCAAGCAATAAAGCGTTAGGGTTAGCATTGCCAATATCTTCGGAAGCTAATATCAGCATACGGCGGGCAATAAAAAGCGGGTCCTCGCCGCCAACCAGCATCCGCGCCAGCCAGTAAACGGCGCCATTAGGGTCGCTGCCGCGCATGGATTTGATGAATGCCGAAATAATGTCATAGTGCTGTTCGCCTGTCTTATCATACAGGGCCATATTTTGCTGCACATGCTCTAAAACAACCTCGTTGGTTAGCACTATATTTTTACCATCAAAAGCGTTTACCAGCAGTTCAAAAATATTAAGCAGTTTACGGGCATCGCCTCCCGAAAGCCGCAACAAAGCTTCATGCTCTTTAATGGTGATCTTCTTTTTATTGAGAACTACATCCTCCTTCATGGCCTTATTAAGCAGGCTCACCAAATCATCCTCGGCCAAAGGTTGTAAAATATAAACATGGCACCGCGATAATAACGCAGATATCACTTCGAACGAAGGGTTTTCGGTAGTTGCGCCAATAAGGGTGACAATACCACGCTCAACCGCGCCAAGTAACGAATCTTGCTGCGATTTGGAGAAGCGGTGTATCTCGTCAATAAATAATACCGGCAGGTTATCGCCTTCATCTTTTAAGCGTGATGCTGTTTCAATAACCTCGCGTACATCCTTTACGCCCGAGTTTATGGCACTTAATGAAAAGAAGGGCCTGTCCAGCGTTTGCGAAATAATATAAGCCAGTGTGGTTTTACCCACACCTGGTGGCCCCCAAAACAACATGGAAGGCAGCGCACCGCTTTCTATAGCCTTACGCAATACAGCGCCCGGCCCAACCAAATGTTGTTGGCCCACATAATCGTCCAAAGTTTTGGGGCGCATACGCTCGGCTAATGGCGGCAGGTTATTCATACAGGTAAAAATCCGAAAACTAAATGCTAAATCCTAAGAAAATTAGTAAATAGTAGTATCTTTAATTAAGATAATTACGATGAATAAGTTTAACTTATTATTTATAGCCATTTTTGGATTGTTTTTATTCCTGGCTCGACAGATAAAATATAATTCCTTTCATAAAGCAAACATTGAGGGGCCAATAAATAGGATTTATCGCAATAAAGATTATGTAATGATTTATATAAATAAAGTTGAATATCGTATAATTCCAGTTTCATTATATTCGGCACCCCGGTTAGATATAATTGCCAAAAAAGGAGATAGTGTTTTTAAAAGACCAAATTCAGATACACTTATGCTTAAGCACGAGAGCGATGAGGCATTTCATTACATAGTTAAAAAGTGGTGAGTAAGTACATTCTCTGAAATGATAAGTCGATTCAATCACTCAAATTACCACTCTATTTGCAATCAACTCACGGCTATTGATCCTGACCTTTTACCCATCATTCAAACCTACAATTATCCGCCTTTATGGAGCCGCCCCAATACTTTTGAAACTTTAGTGCATATCATTTTAGAGCAGCAGGTTTCGCTGGCATCGGCATTATCAGCCTTAAATAA
>JAICMD010000154.1 GCA_025929405.1 Mucilaginibacter sp.
ATCTGTAATACCGATGCCCAGGCATTGGAGTTAAGCCCTATACCCAACAAGGTACAATTAGGCGCCAGCCTTACCGAAGGTATGGGAGCAGGATCAATACCCGAAGTTGGGAAAAATTCAGCTATTGAAAATATTGACGACATTAAGCAGATGCTTGGCACCAATACCAAAATGCTGTTTATTACAGCGGGTATGGGTGGTGGTACCGGTACAGGCGCCAGCCCTATTATTGCTAAAGCAGCACGCGAGATGGATATATTAACCGTAGGCATTATTACTACCCCATTCAGCTTTGAAGGCAAACGCCGTAAAATGCAGGCCGAAGAAGGTATGGAGGAGTTGAAAAAGTATGTTGATTCATTCCTGGTAATATCAAACGACAGGCTGCGCCAGATATTTGGTAACCTTACCTTAGGTTCGGCATTTGCGCAGGCTGATAATATTTTAACAACTGCTGCGAAAGGCATTGCCGAGATTATTACCCTGCCGGGCTATATCAACGTTGACTTTAAAGATGTGCGCACGGTAATGAAGGACAGCGGAGTATCCATAATGGGTAGTTCGGCCGCCGAAGGCGAGAACCGCGCATTAAAAGCTGTTGAAGGCGCTTTGGCATCGCCATTATTAAAAGATAACGAAATTGAAGGTGCACGTTATATACTGTTAAACATCAGCTCTGGCGAAAAGGAGGTGACCATGGATGAGGTTAGTGTGATCACCGATTATATACAGGAAGAAGCAGGCTTAGCTGCTGATCTGATATGGGGTAATTGCCGTGATGAAAGCTTAGGCGAAAAATTATCCGTTACTATCATTGCTACCGGTTTCCAAACTAAGGATGAGCGCGAGCAGGAATTAAGCACCAAAAAGATCGTATCAATGCTGGTGCCTGATGAGCCGCTGGTTAAACCCGTGGTAAATGAGTTTATTACTCCGATAAGCAGCGATACGCCTGCCCAGCCGTATATGAAGCAAACCAAGGAGGAGCAAAAGCAAGCCGACCTGTTTGACTTATTTGGTAATACACCAGAGGCTAATGCGGTGATATTTAATTTAGATGCGGATCATGATGATGAGCATGAAAATGAAGGCGAAGCAGCAATGCCTGAAATGACTTTCAAGCTGGCTGAACCTGAGGTTTTTATGGAACAGGAAGAAACCGCAATAACTTTTGAAGCCCCGGTTGCTGAAAGCATTGAAAAAGAACCTGAGTCACAAGTGATTGCCGGTGCCGATGATAACAAAACAGATGAATCAATAGAGGAGCAGTTGCGTAAATCTCGCGAACGTATTATGCGCCTGAAGGATCTGAGCATGAAACTGCGCACAGGTAATATACAGGAGCTTGAAAACGTGCCTGCGTACAAACGCAAAGAAATTGCTTTACAACAAACACCGGCAAGCGATGAGAGCCAGGTATCGAGGTTTTCTTTATTATCAGATGATGAAGGCAAAACTGAAATACGTAACAATAACTCATTTCTGCATGATAATGTAGATTGATCATGGTAATAGATCATAGTATTTTAGGGAGATGCCACAGCGTATCTCCTTTTTCGTTTAATCATATACATGAACCATTATCTATCGACATAAAGAATTATATTTGTAAATTAATTAAAGTAAAGAGAGGGTAAATTGGATCTGTTTGATAGAATAAAACAAAGCATGGGCGGGCCGCTGGGTCAGCATCAACAATGGTCGCATGGCTATTTTTCCTTCCCACGATTAGAAGGCGAGCTTGGGCCACACATGAAATTTAATGGTAAAGAGCATCTGGTATGGAGCTTAAATAACTACCTGGGGCTGGCTAATCATCCCGAAGTACGTAAGGCTGATGCGCAGGGTGCCGCCGATTTTGGTATGGCTTACCCAATGGGTGCGCGTATGATGTCGGGTAACTCAGTTAATCACGAAAGTTTTGAGCACGAACTGGCACAGTTTGTAGGCAAGGAAGACGCGTTTTTGCTAAACTACGGTTATCAGGGAATGGTGTCGATTATCGACTCACTGGTGAGCAGAAATGACGTTATAGTGTACGATGCCGAATCGCATGCCTGTATTATTGATGGTTTGCGTATGCACATGGGTAAACGCTTTGTTTACCAGCATAACGATGTTGAGAGCTGCGAAAAGCAATTGGAGCGCGCCACTAAGATAGTTGAGCAAACAGGAGGTGGTATATTGCTGATAACCGAAGGCGTTTTCGGTATGTCGGGCGTACAAGGTAACCTGAAAGACATTATCGCCCTTAAAAATAAATATGATTTCCGCATACTGGTTGATGATGCGCATGGTTTTGGTACTATGGGCAAAACCGGTGCAGGCACCCATGAGGCACAGGATTGTATAGATGGTGTTGATGTTTACTTTGCCACCTTTGCCAAATCAATGGCCGGCATAGGAGCATTTGTAGCAGGCGATAAACTAATAATTGATTATTTACGCTATAACATGCGTTCGCAAACATTCGCTAAGGCATTGCCTATGCCAATGGTAATGGGATTGAAAAAACGTTTTGAGCTGCTTAAATCAAACCCCGAACTGCGCGAAAAGTTATGGTTAATATCATCAACCTTGCAAAAAGGATTAAAAGAGCGCGGCTTTGATATCGGCAAAACCAATAGCATGGTTACCCCCGTATTTTTAAAAGGCGATCTTTACGAAGCCACCGCCCTTACCCGCGATCTGCGCGAGAATTACGGTATCTTCTGCTCAATAGTGATATATCCGGTTATCCCTAAAGGATTGATCATGCTGCGCTTAATACCAACAGCAGCGCATTCATTAGAAGATGTACAACGCACTTTAGATGCATATAGTGAAATGGGACAAAAATTAAAGGCAGGTTATTACAAAGAAAATAAAGAAGCCTTAGCTTAGTTAACGAATTAGGATAAAAAAAGCTCCGCACAATGCGGAGCTTTTTTTTATTGGCTATGTTGATTTTATTAAATAATATTATTATATAATTAATAATTAAAATATATGTCTATAAAATACCAATTTACGGTATGAAATCATTTTCTATTTTACGTAAAATGTGTTTTTTAATTTTAATATAATAAGTAATAATAGGTGCTAACTGCATTTTATTTATAAAAATGAAGATATAATAATATTTAATAGGTCTATTTAGCTAAGATTAAGTAATAAAATGTGGAAAAAAATACTTGAGTTGGTCGTATTTTTTGCACTTCAAATGTTTTTTTTTAATAAAAACATTTTTAGATTAGCTTAACTAAAACAAGAAACCTCAAAACCTAAAAAAAGTAAAATGAAAAAATTTACTGAAGTAAAGAAATTGATCGAATCACTTGAAGCTGATGCCGACAAATTTTACAACAAGGGTAACAGTGCAGCCGGTACCCGTGTACGTAAAGGTATGCAAGACCTTAAAAATTTAGCGCAATCTATCCGCCTGGAAGTTCAGGAAGCTAAAAACAAAGCCGCTAAATAAGGCACTTTTAAAGACTTTGTAATAAAAACCCGGCTGCACGCAGCGGGGTTTTTCTATTTAGTAAGTTTTTGTGTTTCGCTGATGATTTGAATGGCGGTTTTATCGCTCACCTGCACCAGCGGTAATCTCACGGCATTACCGCATATACCTAACTCTTGCAATGCTATTTTAACTCCTGCCGGGCTGCCTTCAACAAACATTAAGCGTGTAAATTCTACCAGGTTTAAATGCATTTTCTGTGCAGCTTTAAAATCACCTTTAAGGCAAGTTTTAACCATCGCCGAAAGCTGTTTGGGTAAAGCATTTCCTATAACGGATATTACGCCTACAGCACCCAAAGCCATCATAGGCAGGGTAACCGGGTCATCGCCTGATATCAGTATAAAACCTTCAGGCTTATCGCGCATAATGGCATTAAACTGGTCAAAATTGCCTGATGCCTCTTTAGTACCAATGATATTTTTAAAATCCTTAGCCAGTCTGACAGTAGTTTCGGCACTTACGTTACTGCCTGTACGGCCCGGTACGTTATATAATAATATAGGCAAAGGCGATACCTCGGCAATTGCTTTATAATGCTGATAAATACCTTCCTGAGTGGGTTTGTTATAATTTGGGCTGGCCGATAATATAGCATCATAACCGGCTGTATTAAAAGCTTTAACCTGCTCAACAACTTCGTAAGTGTTATTGCCGCCAATGCCAGCAATCAATCCTATACGGCCATTTACAACCTGAGCGGTATGTTGCCAAACCTTCTTCTTTTCTTCGCTGCTTAAAGTGGCGCTTTCGCCGGTTGTACCTAATGATACCAGGTAATCAACCCCGCCATCAATTAAATAGTTAATCAGGTTTTTAAGTCCGTCATAATCCACTTGTCCGTCAGTCAGAAAAGGAGTGATAATAGCTACCCCGGTTCCGTAAAATTTATTCATGTTAGCCATTGAGGTTGCAAATATAATAATTAGTTCATAGTTCATGGATGATAGTTCATAGATTTGATCATAGTCGGGTAGATTACCAACAAACTACCATGAACCATGATCTATCAACTATGAGCTAACTAAAATCCAATCCTCACCCGTATTGCCGAAACCGTATTGCTGCCGCTATTGAACGAATGGCCGTACATTACCCTTAAATTAAGATATTGCACACCAAAGGCAAGTTCGCTATAATGGACAAGATTGGGGGTTGAGAGATAATTCAGATTAACTATTTCTTGCAAACGAAGCTTGCGTATAAGCGGTATCTTATTTAAAAAGAAGCCCGAAAAGTTTTGTTCAAAATGTCCTTCAATGTATTGTTTTCCCGTACTGAAAGTATAATAATCAAGCAGCAGGAATTTTGATATACCCGACTGATAAAACAGGGTATGATTACCGGCAAATTGTTTATAGTCGGGATAGTACAGGTTGTTGCTATTGATAAATTTACCTGCACCAATATAAAACGATGTGCGGCCAAACATACCCAGAGGGATGTTGATTTTACTTATGTCGGCACTTATAAGATCATAGTCAACTACCGATCCAAGTACGCCATTTATCCCTTTAACATAACTGAAACCTATTGTTGGATATTTTGATGGCAAATAGCGCCTGCCAGCCGGATAGGTTTCGTACTTATTGCTAAAATCATAGCTTGTGCGTAAGGAAAGTGTAAGCGCTTTATTCTCCGGAAATAACGGTACATCAACTGCAAGATTAAGGGGGTTGTTTGAGGTATACTCGTTATAAGTAGGTTTAAATATGCTATATAATGATGCATTGGGCAGCCACTTGCGATTGGACCACCCTATGTTTGCGCTGGCCCGCCAACCGCCATATATACGGCCGCTAAGGGCTATATCAACAAACTGCTTTTGGTACAGTTTTTCAAAGTTTTGCCTTAATAATAAACTATGCAGTGTATTGTTTAACGGTGTAATAGCGGTAGTTTGGTTAAGATCGGCAATATCGCTGCCGCCGCCTATATTTAACGTAAATGGATGCATAGGTACGGTTGCGTTTACGTTGGCATTAAACAATTTATCAGCAAAGCCATATCGCAGATGCGCTCCCAAACGTAGGTAACGGTTATTTAAGGTGTCAATTTGTTTAGTATAGCTTGCGCCGTAATTAAAGGCAAAGCCCTCAACCGTATTAAATAGCAAAGCTCCTAAGGCCGAATCAAAATGATAAGTTTCTTTTTCATAACGTTTACGGATATTTACGCCACCCCAAAACAATTTAACAGGTCTGAACTTATTATTAACCTTATCCAACGAATCGAGGTATTCTTTTGATTCGCGGTGTTGGGCAACCTTATCTTTTTTAATATAATCTGCTTTTTCTTCTTCGGTAAGCGGCACCGGGCGACTCTGTTCCCAATAAGCCGAATCTTTTTTGTTTACCTCACGGGTTATGCGTAATACTTCTGCAAAGTCTTTTTTATCAAAACTGGGGTTAAGGTTATAATTTTTATAAATCGATATAAAATATCCGCCGAACTTAAAACCTAAAATACTGCCTTTAAACTCAAAATTTACAGTAGATGGCATCCAACTGTTATTTACCGGAAAAAATTGCTGACTAACTTTTACCGTATCTACAAAATTGATGTTTGCATCCTTAGTAACATACAAATCAACGCCATATAACCGCCAGCTATCTTTTATAATATAAATTATTCCCTTAAAACAAGGGTCGTAACGGCGCTTGGGCATAACCTGGATTTTGGCTATGTTTTCGCCGTTTTCGGTAGTTTGCCCCAACAGTTTGTAGTTATAATAAAACAAAGCATTCTCGGCAATAGGCGATATCAGCGGACGGTTGCTTAACCCACCCCAACTTTCAAAGTTCTCATAAAAGTTAACGCTAAGGTCGGTAGCACGATTAAAGCTGAATGCACGGTTTCGTCCAGATACTTTCGATGATATCATTTCCTCATGCACCTGCCCGGGGTGTCGGTAACTGAATTTTGATTCAGACTCGGATAAATAAATAATCCCGCGGCGGTTGGAGTCGAGACCAAATTCGCGCCCTAATTCATTAACATCTCGCCCCAAAAAGCGTTTAGGAGCATCAAGCAGTTTTTGTAATCCCTTAATATACACATCGCAGGTATAGGCTTTTACTTCATTTAAATAAGTTTTCCTTTTTTTTATCGCTTTGCGGATGATGGCATAAGCCGGGTCCTCGCCATTGGATGTAATAGTTACATCGCCTAATTGATAGGTTTCGGCGGTTAACGTAACATTTATTATAGTGGCAGCTTTAATATCCAGTAGCTTTGTTTCGGGTTTATAGCCCACAGCTCTGTATAAAATGGTGTATTGGCCGGGCTTTAATTGCAGTGCATAATTACCTTCAATATTGGCTGATGTTCCTTGTGTAGTGTTTTTAATGTAAATTGTAGCAAATGGAATGGGGTTTGATTTTTCGTCGGTTATTTTACCACTGATATTAACCTGGGCAAACGCAGTTATGCTAACAGAAAGAAAAATTACTGATAAAAACAGTTTCATTAACAAGGTGTAAGTTTCCTGCGAATATGGATAATATTTGTTTAAGGATTTACAACGAAAAAGTTAATAAATGTTAAAGCTGACTAAGATTTTTAAGATTGCCACGATGATAGGATTTATTTGCACATTGTTAGTGGTAGTAGTATAGGTAACCCCACAATCCTAAACATTCCTTATAAATCTTAGTCAAGCAACTTCATTAATTCTTCATCGCTAATGATAGGTATGTTAAGCTTGGTAGCTTTTTCCAGTTTTGAAGGGCCCATGTTATCGCCAGCCACCAAATAATTCAATTTGGCTGATATGCTGCTTAATATTTTGCCACCGTTTTGCTCAATTATGTCTTTAAGCTCATCTCTTGATTTTTCAAAAGTGCCTGAAATAATAAAAGTTTGACCTGCCAGTTTTTCGCTTTGCAGGGTAACTTCTTTTTCTTCGGCAACAAACTGCAAGCCGTGGGCTTTTAATTTTTCAATTTCTTCTAGGTGTTTGGGATGGGCAAAGTAGTCAATAATACTTTGGGCAATACGTTCGCCAATTTCTTCCGCTACTACCAGTTCTTCAAAAGGCGCAGCTATCAGGTTATCAATAGTTTTAAAGTGATTGGTAAGTTTTTTGGCCACAGTCTCGCCAATATAGCGTATGCCCAAACCAAACAGCACTTTTTCAAAAGGCATTTGCTTGGAGCGTTCAATACCCTCGAGCATATTTGTTATGGATTTTTCGCCAAACCTTTCCATCTGCTTCAATTCATCAACATGGTTCTTTAACTCGTAAATATCACTTATCTGATGGATGAAACCCTTATTGTAAAATGCATCAATGGTTTCATCGCCCAAGCCATCAATATTCATAGCCTTGCGGCCAATAAAATGCTGCATTTTACCCACTATTTGCGGCGGGCAGCCTTCATCATTAGGGCAGTAATACGCAGCCTCGCCTTCCTGCCTTTCAAGCAACGTACCGCAGGCAGGGCATTGGGTAATATAATGGATAAGTTTAGCGCCGGGCAAGCGTTTATCCATATTTACGCTGATGATCTTGGGTATTATCTCGCCGCCTTTTTCAACAAATACCCAATCACC
>JAICMD010000310.1 GCA_025929405.1 Mucilaginibacter sp.
ATGATACGTGGGATAATATCAAACGGAAATATTTTTTCAATGCCCTCGCCGCTGTTGTAAACGGTAAAGGTAATGCCCTGGCTCATAAACAGGCGCTTGGCCAGCTCCTCCTTTTTGTTCAGATCCTCGGCCGATTCCATTGAAACATATTCAATTACTTTGCGATAATGCTCGCGTACTTTGCTATCGGCCCCGTACATCTCGTCCCAAACGCCGCCAATCGGACTGTATTTATCAAAATAGGCTGATTCTTGCATGAATTATCGTAAAAAATTGGCTCTTTTTTGCCGGTTATTTATTAAAAACGTAATTTATAAAACTTTTTGTGATAAAAACAAGATTTTATTAAAATATTTACAGTCATTTGGTAAAAATTTTAACATTTTTCTTAAAAATTATATATTTTAATACAATTTGCGCAAAATTTTATACAAAAAAAATTTGAAACAGACTTTTGCGATATTTTAAATTAATCCATAGCCTAATAACAGAAAAAATAAAAATGATAGTTAATTGCATTATGGTATTGGTGTAAGTTAAACAATAAATTAAGCCTAATGTTCTGTTAACAGCATTAGTTTAAATTTTACTGATATTAGTTAATGCTGATGCTTATCTGTTTTTATTTATGATAGATGTTATAGTAATTGGTGCCGGCGCTGCCGGATTAATGGCGGCGTATACCCTGGCCCAACAAGGCAAAAAAATTATAGTATTAGAGGCTCGCGACAGATGCGGTGGGCGCATACATACCGTAAACCAAGACCCACACTTTGAACTTGGCGCCGAGTTTATACATGGCAACCTGCCTGTAACGCTTAATTTGCTGCAAACCGCAGGTATTAAATATCACCATGCCGGGGGCGAGATGTGGGAATATAAAAACGGCAGCTTTAAAATCGGGGAGAATGTGATACCTGATTGGGATAAGCTGATGGAAAAATTAAACGCGCTTCAGCAAGATTGCACCATGACCGAGTTTTTACAGCGCGAATTTGGCGGCGATGAATATGCCGCGCTACGCAGTAGTGTAAATAAATATATTGCGGGCTATGATACAGCCGACCCAAATAAAGCGAGTGCGCTGGCTTTGAAAAACGAATGGCAAAATGAGGACGAGGATGCGCAATACCGTATTGATGGCGGATACCATGAAATGATTAAATTTTTGATGGATGCGATCATATCTGCCGGTGGCGAAATTTATTTGCATGCACGGATAAATGTGGTACAATGGCAAAAAGATAATGTTGCTGTTGTTGCGGTTGATGGCATGACATATTATGCTAAGTGCGTTTTGATAGCCTTGCCTTTAGGTGTTTTACAGAAATCTACCGTAAAATTTGAGCCGCCGGTACCTCAACAGGAAACCGCTTTGCAAGGCATGGGTTATGGCGCTATTATAAAAGTATTACTGCAGTTTAAGGAAATTTTTTGGGAAGATGAACAAACCCGGAAACTTACGGGCAAAGACCCAAAACAAATGGCGTTTATTCTATCCGATGAGAAAATACCTACCTGGTGGACGCAGGCGCCGGTTCATAATAATGTGTTGACAGGCTGGCTTGGAGGCCCGGCAGCGGCGGCGAAAAAGAATGTAAACAAAGATGACCTGTTGACAGATGCTATTCAATCGTTGGCAAACATTTTTAAACGGAGTGCGGACGAACTGAAAAACAAACTGCAACTGGCGCATATTGTAAACTGGACGGCCGACCCTTATACCTGCGGGTCGTATGCTTATGATACCGTAAAGTCTGAGTCATCGCGGCAGCTATTAAATAAAGGCATTGATGAAACATTGTTTTTTGCCGGCGAATATTTATACAGCGGCCCGGCAATGGGTACGGTGGAAGCTGCGTTAGCCAGCGGGCAGACTACGGCCAATAAAATATTAAGTATCTGGAATGTGAAATGAAGAAAGTAATACTGTTATTAATTGTTGCCATTTACTGTATGGCGTGCAATAGCCCAAAAGTTTTAGTTACTGATGATTTGGTAAGTGTAAAACTGCCTGATGCTTCGAAAAAATTAAGTTCTGCTGATAGAGCCAGGCTAAAAGACAAATCCCAGTTTGTAAACAATCGGCTGGTACGAATAATACAGGAGCTTGGGCCTGGTAGCTCTGATGTTTATTTGGCCAATAGAGTTTATATTAAAATTAATGTAGTAAAAGTAAATGTAAAAAGTAATTATTTAGCTGAACTGAAAAGATCAGATGATGTTAAATTTCGTAAAGATGCAGGTTATAAATCAACTATTAAGACGGTTAAAGGCAACCATCTGTTGATTTATAGGCACCTTGAAAAAAACATAGCGGAATATTCACTTTTTACATTTGCCAAAGTAACGGGCTTGAGTTGTGTATTAATATTTGATATTGCTGATGAAGACCAAGCCAAAATGTATTTGGAAACCATCTTAAACAGCATAAAATTTAAGCAGCAAGTATAGCTATCATTTAAGAATATTATGGTAATTGCTATCTTGTTGTTATGTATGATATCTGCTGCATAGGGCATATTACATCTGATAAGGTAGTAAACGGCCAAAACATAAGCTATCAGCCCGGTGGTACGGCCTGGTATTTTAGTCGGGCGGTACAGCATCTGCCCATAAATTATTTGCTGGTTACTGCACTTGCACAAACCGAATACCATTATATTGATGAACTGAACAACAAGCGTATTAACGTAAAGGTACAACCCAGTACTCATACCGTTTATTTTGAAAATATTTATGGCGATGATCCTGATGAGCGCACACAAAATGTTTTGCATAAAGCGGATTCGTTTAAAGTAGAATATCTTAAAGATATTCAGGCTAAAGTATTCCATTTAGGACCTTTATTGGCTGATGATATTTCGGCGGATATAGTGCGGATTTTGAGTAAGAAGGCCAAAATATCCCTGGATGTGCAGGGTTATTTGCGCGAGGTGATAAAAGGCAAAGTATATCCAACACAATGGAAAGATAAAAATGACGTATTGCCAAACATATCTATATTGAAAGCCGACGTTGGCGAATTACGCGCGCTTACCGGTTGCCAAACCGTAGCCGATGGTGTAAGGCAGATTGCAGGTTACGGCGTAAAGGAAATTATAATTACCAATGGCAGCAAGGGTTCGGTAATTTATGCCGGCGGTAATATTTATGATATACCAGCCTATAACCCTAAACAAACTGTTGATGCTACCGGTTGCGGCGATACTTATATGGCGGGCTACTTATACCGCAGGGTACAGGGCGAAGCTATCGCATCGTCAGGGAGGTTTGCTGCCGCGATGGCCGCGCTCAAAATGGAAAACGCAGGTCCTTTTTACGGAAACGAGGCAGATGTAATTGGAATGATAGCGTGATGGCCGTACATTTATACATCAATACTAACTGTTATGGAAACCATTAATGCCAGTTATCTTAAAAATATAAAGGATCTTTTTCAATATTATAAAGG
>JAICMD010000007.1 GCA_025929405.1 Mucilaginibacter sp.
AAGCGTACTTCTGTAGCACGGATGAACTGGTTGATATTGTGTTCGGCTTCTTTTTTCTTAAAAGGTAGCCTGGGTCCTCTGTTAAAAGGTTTGTTTAATGCCAAGTTATACGGTTATTTCTTTAATTATTTGTTGTTTAAACTCTTCAATACTCATGCTCCCTAAATCGCCCTGACCATGTTTACGAACCGAAACTACATTTTCTGCAGCCTCTTTTTCGCCCACTATCAGCATATAAGGGATCTTTTTAACCTCAGCGTCGCGTATTTTACGACCGATCTTCTCGTCTCTGAAGTCAATTAGCCCGCAAATATCGGAATCTTTTAACACATCAGAAAGTTTTTTTGCATATTCTTCATACTTTTCAGATATCGGCAGGATAATAAATTGCTCTGGAGATAACCATAACGGGAAATTACCGGCACAATGCTCAATCAATACCGCCACAAAACGCTCTAACGAGCCAAATGGCGCACGGTGTATCATAACAGGCCTATGTTTTTGATTATCGCTACCTGTATATTCCAACTCAAAGCGTTCAGGCAGGTTATAATCAACCTGTATGGTGCCTAACTGCCATTTACGGCCAAGGGCATCCTTCACCATAAAATCAAGCTTAGGGCCATAAAATGCAGCTTCGCCGGTTTCAACTACAGTTTTCAAACCTTTTTCTTCAGCCGCTTCAATAATTGCTGATTCAGCTAACGCCCAGTTCTCATCACTGCCTATGTATTTTGTTTTATTTTCAGGGTCGCGAAGCGATACCTGCGCTATATAATCATCAAAACCTAATGCTTTAAATACGTATAGCACCAGGTCAATAACCTTCATAAACTCCTCTTTTACCTGGTCTGGGCGGCAAAACAAGTGCGCGTCATCCTGAGTAAAGCCACGTACACGGGTAAGGCCATGTAACTCGCCGCTTTGCTCGTAACGATACACGGTACCAAACTCAGCCAGCCTAACCGGCAGATCTTTATATGATCGCGGCTTGGTTTTATATATCTCGCAATGGTGCGGGCAGTTCATCGGTTTTAAAAAGAACTCCTCGCCTTCCTGCGGTGTTTTGATAGGTTGAAATGAATCGGCACCATATTTTTCATAGTGGCCCGATGTTACATACAGGTTTTTGTGACCGATATGCGGGGTGATAACCTGCTCGTACCCTGCTTTTACCTGTGCTTTTTGCAGAAAGTTGGCCAAACGCTCGCGCAATGCAGTACCTTTTGGTAACCATAATGGTAAACCCATGCCTACCTTTTCTGAAAAGGCAAACAGTTCCAGTTCCTTGCCCAACTTACGATGGTCGCGTTTTTTGGCTTCTTCTAAAACATGTAAGTACTCAGTAAGTTCACTTGCTTTAGGAAAGGTTACACCATAGATACGGGTAAGCTGTTTACGTGTCTCATCACCGCGCCAGTAAGCTCCTGCAAGGCTCATTACTTTAACGGCTTTAATAAAGCCGGTGTTAGGTATATGCGGACCTCGGCATAAGTCGGTAAAGTTACCCTGTGTATAAAAAGTTATTGAGCCATCAGGCAAATCTTTGATCAGGTCAAGCTTGTATTCATCCCCTTTTTCAGTGAAATATGCAATTGCATCGGCTTTACTGATGGGCTTACGCACAAACTCCTCTTTAGTTTTAGCAAGCTCAATCATTTTATCTTCAATTTTCTTGAACTCATCAGACGATAGCACTTTGTCGCCAAAATCAACATCGTAATAAAAGCCGGTTTCAATAGCCGGGCCGATACCGAATTTAGTACCCGGATAAAGCGCCTCTAAAGCCTCGGCCATTAAGTGGGCCGATGAGTGCCAGAAAGTTGATTTGCCTTTTACATCGTTCCAGGTTAACAATTTTACCTGCGAATCTTTTTCAATGGGGCGGCTTGCGTCCCAAACCTCGCCGTCAACTTCGGCGGCTAATACGTTTCTTGCTAATCCTTCGGAGATAGACAGCGCTATCTGCATGGAAGTTACGCCCTGTTCGTACGCACGAACCGAGCCATCGGGAAGTGTAATGTTAATCATCTACAACTATGATTTAAACTTTAATAAAATTACGTTTACTGATCACCTACGTGTGTGATCTTTTATTTATGGCGAAGTTAGTAAATATTGACTAAGATTTACAGGATTAATGGATTATAGGATAATCACACTACATTTTACCTGCATAATGCTCTTTTACGTGCTGGTTGATGTAAGTAGTTAACCCCTCTCGCCTTTTGACTAAGATTTAGAAG
Source organism: Mucilaginibacter sp. (assembly GCA_025929405.1). Lineage (GTDB taxonomy): Bacteria > Bacteroidota > Bacteroidia > Sphingobacteriales > Sphingobacteriaceae > Mucilaginibacter. The sequence goes on from JAICMD010000007.1 coordinate 2,247, forward strand.
ATTATAGGATGCTTTGCCTGTTATATAAAATACCTTGCTATAACTTAGCTGCATAACGCTCCTTCACATGCTGATTGATATAAGTGGTTAACCCCTCGCCTTTTTTAGCCAGCGATTTCATTTGCTCTATATTTTTTGTACCCGCGCTTTCAATAGTATATAAGTAAACAGAGCCATCCCTGAATTTTATGGCGATACCCTCTTTGCCAATATCGTAGGCTACAACGCCTGTATCCCGGTTGCTGTTTTTGTAGGCTTGCATGGTTTGCTTACTGCAAAAAAGCTGCCACATTACTGATAGGTAAAACCTGCTTTACCGGTAGTAAAAACTCCCGATTAGCGGGCATTAAGCTTTTTACCGGTAGTAAAATATGGCTATTTGCGGGTATCACTGGTTTTACCGGTAGTAAAAAAGCGCTATTCACGAGTATCAGGAAACTTACCCTATTTTACAAGTACTTGTAAATAAAGTATTTGAACGCTTTTATATAAACTATCAAGTGAATATTACAAAATCCAAAATATCAACTAAATGAATATTATTTTTATCGTGGTGTAACTATACAAATATACGCAATATTGTCTGAACCATGATTTACATGATTAGTAGATTAGGATTTGCAACTCATTCCGAAATCGAAATTCCGAAATCCGAAATCAAACATTCCCCCAGCCATGTGCCAATACATCAGCAATGTGCATGGTTTTTACAGGTAATGCGTTTTTGTCGATATAGCCCTGCAAATGCAGCAGGCATGAGGCATCGGTTGAGATAATATATTCCGCACCGGCAGCAATGGCATTATCCACTTTTTGCTGCGCCATAGCGCTTGATATGGCATCAAACTTTACGGCAAAGCTGCCGCCAAAACCGCAGCAGGTTTCATTGTCATGCAAAGGCAGCAATTCAAGGCCCAAAACTTTATCCAGTAATTGGCGGGGTTCCTCTTTAATATGGCACTCGCGCAGGCCGCTGCAGCTATCGTGATAAACGGCTTTGCCATCCAGTTCGGCACCGAAGTAATCAAACTTAAGGATGTTTATTAAAAAATCAGATAATTCAAATATATTACCCTGAACATTGCGGCATTTGTTGTGTACAATGGTATTGGTAAACAGGTCGTTATAATAGTTTTTAACCATGCCTGTGCAGGATGCAGATGGCGTTACGATTACGCTGTCTTCGCTAAACCCGTCCAAAAATTTGCGACCGACATCATTGGCTTCATCCCAAAAACCGGCATTAAAAGCAGGCTGACCGCAGCAGGTTTGCTGGGCATTGTAGTTTACCTTACATCCTGCCTTCTCCAACACTTTAATTGTATTAAAAGCCGTATCCGGAAACAACTGATCTATAAAGCAGGGTACAAATAACTCAACATTCATGGGCAGCTAATTTCTGAAAAAGTTTGGAAGAATGACTATGCTTTTTCTCTTTTATATAACGAAATCAACAACACCAACCCCGCCACAAAAAACACACTCAACATCAAAGCCGAGTTGCGCATGCTGCCGGTTAGTTCCTCCACAAAACCAAAGCTGAACATACCGCCTACAATGGCCAGCTTTTCGGTAACGTCATAAAAACTGAAAAATGAGGCTGTATCGGGTATATCCTGCTCCAGGTATTTGGAATAGGTTGAGCGTGAAAGCGATTGTATGCCCCCCATTACCAAACCTACTAATGCAGCTAAAAAATAAAACTCCATTGCGGTAGCAATAAAATAAGCTGCCACGCATACAAATATCCATATCACCACCACTCCGGCAAGCACGGGTACGTTGCCATATTTTTGCGATAGTTTGGCCATTAGGTTCGCCCCGCCAATGGCTACCAACTGTATAATTAATATGGTGGCAATTAAATTAGGTGCGGGTAAATTTAAAACCTTAGCTCCAAAACTGGCTGCTACCAGCATAACTGTTTGCACCCCTACCGAGTAAAAAAAGAAGGCCGGTAAAAAGCGTTTTAACAATGGCATTTGTTTAACCTGCCGCCACACGTTACTCAACTCAATAAAGCCGCCTTTTATTAGGTGGGTGTGGTGGGTTTGTGCATTGGGGGCACCTTTGGGCAATATGGTAAATGGTATGTAAGCAAAGCTTATCCACCATATACCTACCAGTAAAAATGACAACTGCGCCGAACTGATACCAGTTAACCCAAAGGTTTTGGGCGATAGTACAAATACAAAGCAAATGATCTGTAAAATAACGCTGCCAATATAGCCATAGCTAAAGCCTTTGGCGCTCACGCTGTCCTGCATATCGGGGGTGGCAATTTGTGGCAGGTACGAGTTGTAAAACACAAATCCACCGCTATAACCTATCGCCGCAAGGCCAAAACAAATCATACCCAATTCCAGCCTGCTGGCATCAAAAAAAAACAAACCACAGCATGACAATGCACCCAACCAGGTAAAGCATTTCATAAATATCTTTTTGCTGCCGCGATAATCGGCTATGGATGTTAATATAGGAAGCAACAGCACAATAACCATGTAAGCTGCTGCCAATACATAATCAGACAGGGCAGTGTTTACAAAGCTTTTGCCGAAAAAGGTAACCCTGTCGCCATTAGCCTTATTGGTGGTTATGGCCACATAAAATGCCGGAAATATGGTTGAGGTAATTACCAGGTTATAAGCCGAGTTGGCCCAGTCAAACATGGCCCAGGCACGTATGGTTTTCTTGTCGTTTTTAGGTTGCATATACTTGTTAAAAGTATATATTTTTCAAGAATTAAAAACAACAAAAAAAGCCGGCTATCTGCCGGCTTTGATATAGTTATGAGACTTACGAAGTTTTTTGAAACTTAGTAAGTCTTTACAGTATTATTTTTTCATACCATCATGTATGGCATTGATATGATCCAGGTGCGTTTTTAAAACCGGCAATGTTTTAGTTGCAAAAGCTTTAACATCGGCATCCTTTAAGCTTTGTGTAGCATCCTCAAATTCTTTTACATCTTTTTTATGGTCATCAACCATCATATCTACATACGCTTTGTCAAAATCTTTACCTGATTTTTTAGACAAATCTTCCATGTTCTTTTTTTCATCCGCGCTAACAGAATCAGGCAAGGTAATGTTTTTGGTTTTAGCCAAAGCCATTAACTCGTCGTTCGCTTTAGTATGGTCAGTCACCATCATATTCGCAAATTCCTTCACTTTCGGGTCGGTGGCTTTGCCCTGGGCAAGTTTGCCTAATGCAACTTCGGCCATACCGCCATTGGCAGCATTTACGGCAAATTTAGCATCATCCTCATCTACGGCAACACCGGCAGCTACCGCGTTCGAGGTATCTTTAGCAGCGTTTACGCTATCCGCAGTTTCTTTGCTGTCTTTGTTGCTATTACATGCTTGAAATGAGCAGGCAGCCAATGCCACCATCACTACTAAACTAATTTTTTTCATGAGCTTATGAGTTTTTTTAATAGGTTAATTGTTATTGGTATGTAACAAAATGAAAACACAATGGTTTTACTTTTATATAAAATAAAACCATCAGTATGAAATAGTTAATATAATACAACAGATATGCTATCAAACACAATTAACCACTTAGTCCTTAATACTGATATTTATTTTAGTTTAAGCCTAACATATTAACAATAAAACAGTTAACATAATGATAACATTGGATTAATAATATAGCGATATATATTTGTCAGCGTTCAATTAACCGTACACTTTATGAAAAAACAAACCCTGAAACCAGCAATTAAAGCAGCCAAAAAAGCTGCAAAACAAAAAATAGAAAACGCCCTTGTGGCCGAATTAAAAAAAGTAGTTAGCGAGTTAGGCCATAGCTCAAAATCACTTGAAAAGAAGATAAAAAAAAGTTCAAAAAAGTTTGCTAAAATAATAGCAAAAGAACTAAAAATAGCTAAAGATACCGTTGTTAAGCCTGTTGAAGCAACGGTTAAAAAAGCAACTCCGGCCGTAACTATATCAAAACCAGCTACAACAGCTAAAGCACCTGTTAAAGCTGCTGCGCCTAAAGCAACTCAGGCTAAAGTAGACGGAAAGTAAGTTAAACCAGGTTGCGTTTTATATAGGCGATACTTTGGGCAATGCTATCATAAGGATTGCCGGGGCATTTATCCTGTTCAACAAAAAAATATTTTAAACCGGCTTTATCTGCCCGGGTAAATATCTTTTAAAATCAATAGTGCCGTTACCTACTTCGGTAAAAGTTTTATCAGGAGTTTTGGCCATGTCCTTTACATGCCAAAGCGGAAACCTGCCGGGGTGCTGATCAATCAGAACCAATGGGTCCTGCCCTGCTTTAACCGTCCAGTATATGTCCATTTCCATTTTAACAAGATCCTTATCAGTGTTATCTAACAATACCTGATAAGGATATTTGCCATTTTGCTGCACAAACTCAAAATCATGGTTATGGTAGGTAAATTGTATACCGGCTTTTTTACATATTTCGGCGGCTCTGTTAAAATCATCAGCTACTTTTTTAAAATGATCCAAACCGCCGCGTTCCTGGTCAGAAAGGTAAGCACAAGCCATATATTTTAGCCCTACTTCGGCAGCATCGTCAACCGCTTTATTCCAATTATGCAATATGGTACCTTGTGTATCAGCGCCGTTAGTTTTTTCTTCACCAAGGCGATAGTGGCTGCTGGGCATAATTAATCCATTTTGCTGAAGTTGTCTGGCAAAATCTTTTGCATTTAACCCGTAAAAATTTTGCGTACCGGTATAGGTAGCCCCTTCAACCGAATTATAGCCTATTTGCGCTATTTTAGCCAAAGCAGCAACAGGATTTGCCTGCATAGCATCCCTAACTGTGTATAACTGCAGGCCTATATATTTTTTATCGTACGCAAATAAATGCGGCGCAGTTAATAAACCCGATGATAGTATGGCTGATGTTTTAATAAATGTCCGTCTTGATGTCATAATTTAAGGATGGATAAGTAGATACTTCTAATATAGAAAATAATACTTTTGCAAAGCATGTACCCACAACTTTTAGCCCATATAAAAAGATACGTTGCCCTAACACCGCAAGAAGAACAGTTACTTTGCGATAAAATAGAACTGCAAAAATTCCGTAAAAAGGAATTTTTGCTTGAGCCTGGTAAGCTATGCAAGGGTAATTACTTTGTACTTACCGGGCTGGTGCGGCAATACCATATTACCAACAAACTTGCCGAACAAATTGTGCAGTTTGGTTTAGAAAGCTGGTGGATAGCCGACCAGGAAAGCCTGGTAAACCATCAGCCTTCAAATTATTATATACAGGCCATTGAGGCATCAGAAATACTATTGCTTACAGAAAGTAATCGTATAATATTAAGCAAGGAAGTTCCGGTTTTAGAAAGTTATTTCAGGGTAATGATGCAAAAATCATTTGTTGCTATGTTCCGCCGGGTAAATTTTATGCTGAATTTAACCGATGAAGAGCGTTATAATTTTTTCGCCAAATCATACCCGGAATTTATGCAGCGTGTACCGCAATATATGCTGGCCTCCTATTTAGGATTCACGCCACAGTTTTTAAGTCGCATACGCGCTAAAAAAGCTTAATTTATTAAACTCAGTTCATTTTTTGAGGATGTTTTACGATGCAACTTTGCATTAACAAAACACAACATCATGAGCACACGAGTTAAAATAGAACAGGTACAACCTGAAGCTTACAAAGCAGTTTACGCATTAGAAAGGAGCATACACAATACCGGCTTATCACCCAGGCACATTGATCTGATAAAGATACGCGCATCTCAAATTAATGGCTGCGCGTTTTGCATTGACATGCACACCCGCGATGCCCGCAAAGGCGGCGAAACCGAGCAACGTATTTATGGATTGAACGCCTGGCGCGATACACCTTTTTATGACGAACGGGAACGTGCCTTATTGGCCCTTACTGAAGAGGTAACGCTTATAAGTCATGGCGGAGTGAGTGAAGAGACCTACAATAACGCTGCAAAAGTATTAGACGAAAGTTATATAGCTGGTGCTATTATGGCTATAGTTACCATAAATGCCTGGAACCGCATTGCCATAAGCACACACATGCAGCCGGCGTTGGTCTGAATTAAGATTTATAGGATTTTATGATTAGTAAGATTAATGTATTTTACAATTATAAAATCCTATAATTCCTGTAAATCTTAAAAATCTTAGTCTACACTTTACCAAATACCACCGTAGCATTATGGCCGCCAAAACCAAAGGTATTGCTCATAGCGGTATCAACCTTTTGATCTATAGCATCCTTTAAAACCAGGTTTAAGCTGGAAGGAATTGCCGGATCAACATTAACCGTATTGATTGTTGCCGGTATGATACTGTTTTTGATAGACAGCAAGCTGATGATAGCCTCTACCGCACCGGCAGCGCCAAGCAGGTGACCCGTCATTGATTTGGTTCCGCTTATTTGCAGTTTTATTTTTTCGCCTTTGGCGAGGGCATGTACGGCATGAGTTTCTGAAAGATCGCCCACAGGGGTTGATGTGGCATGCATATTCAGGTAATCCAACTGCTCAATAGTTATCCCTGCCTCATTCAACGCCAGTTGCATAGCCTTTTGCGCGCCAACTCCTTCGGGGTGGGTGCTGGTCATGTGGTAAGCATCTGCAGTCATGGTAGCACCGCGAACTTCTCCATATATAGTTGCACCGCGTTTTATAGCGTGCTCATAATCTTCTAAAACCAATGCCCCTGCTCCTTCTGCCATCACAAATCCGTCACGGTCAACGTCAAATGGCCGCGATGCATGCTGCGGATCGTCATTACGGTGCGACATAGCCTTCATTGAGCTAAAACCACCAAATGAGGCCGGTGATACCGGCGCTTCAGAACCGCCTGTGATAATAATCTTGGCCTTACCTAAACGGATATAGTTAAAAGCATCCATAATGGCCGTGTTTGAAGTGGCACAAGCCGAAACAGGGCTATAATTTACGCCCATATATCCATGGCGAAGGGATATCATGCCCGATGCCATATTGATCAGAAACTTGGGTATTAAAAAAGGATTAAAACGTGGGTGACCGTCGCCAATGGCGTAGTCGCTTACTTCTTTTTCAAAGGTTTTCATCCCTCCCTGTGCCGATCCCCAAATAACACCCACATCAAACGGATCCATTTTATTCAGGTCGAAGCCCGAATCTTTAATGGCTTCATCCGCTGCAATTAATGCATATTGTGTATATGGGTCGGTGCGTTTTATATCAGCACGGTCAAGGTATTGTGTTACGTCAAAGTCCTTTAGTTCGCAGGCAAATTGTGTACGGAATAATGATGCATCAAAATGAGTTACAGTGGCTGCACCGCTTTTACCGTCGATAACGCTTTGCCAAAAACTTTTAATGTTGTTACCAAGCGGTGTCAAAGCACCTATTCCGGTTACTACTACTCTATTTAACATTAGGGATTAAATTTCAACAAATGTATAAAAGTTGAAATAATACAAATCAATAAATTGACGTTATTAAATATTTATGACCCTGCGTATATAATTGTTGTATTAGTGAGTATGATGCTGCGTGGCTTATTAAGCTGGATAATTATAATAATATTGACTGCTATTGCGGGTTGCGGGCTAATAAGATCAGTAGGGAGCAATCCCAAAGGCGACGAGCTTTCTGCATTAGATACTTTACCAAATTACAAAAATGGTGCCTTTGAAAATCTGGCCGAATTAAAGGATTCCACAATTAAGCGTAAACTCCTTTTTCTGCAAAAACACCCTGAAACTGTACGGCCTTCGCACCCCATACCCTGGGTAAAAACCAACCTGAAAACATTAACTGCTCCTCATCCTACCATAGTATGGTTTGGGCATTCATCCATGCTGATTAAAACAACTGAAGGTAATATACTTATTGATCCTGTTTTTAGCAATCATGCAGGGCCGGTACCCGGTTTGGTAACCGCCTTTGCCGGTACAACTAACTATCATGCCGAAGACATGCCCGATATTGATGTACTAGTTATTTCGCATGATCATTATGATCATCTAGACTATCGCACTTTAAAAAAACTTAAAGACCATATTAAAATGGCCGTTGTACCCAAAGGCGTAGGCTCAGACCTGGTGTACTGGGGATTTGACCGTAAAAAAATAATAGAACTAAACTGGAACCAATCGGTTAATTTATCCGGCGGATTACGCATTACGGCTACGCCCGCACAGCATAAAAGTAACCGCACGTATGGAAAAGAAAACAAAACGCTTTGGGCATCGTACGTAATACAGGCAGACGATTATAAAATATTTTACAGCGGCGATAGCGGTTACGGACCGCATTTTAAAGAAATAGGCCAAAAATACGGGCCGTTTGATATTGCATTGCTTGAATGCGGACAATACAGCCCTAACTGGCCTTGGACGCACTTGCATTTTGGACAAGCGGCACAAGCTGCCGTTGATTTGCAGACACCATTATTACAACCCATCCATTGGGCAAAGTTTGTGGAAGCTGATCATCCTTGGAACGAAGCCATAAAAAAACTGCTGCCCGCAGCCGAAAAATTAGGTATAGCCGTTAATGTTCCGCGCATTGGCGAACCTTATACTTTAGGGGATGCGCCTAAGCAAAAAGTATGGTGGGATTTTAAGTAAGCTAAGCTACCGGTAACCTGAAATAAAATGTACTCCCCTTTCCTAATTCGCTTTTTACGCCTATCTGGCCGTTTTGGGCCTCAATAAAATCTTTTGATATCGTTAATCCCAAACCTGTACCTGTTTTATTATAGCCATCAGCCGGAACCTGGAAATAACGGTCAAACAATCGCTGCTGATATTGCTCATCTATGCCTTTACCTGTATCAGTCACAGAAAATTCTATTTCATTTTTTTTGTTAGATACGGCAATAGTGATAGAAGAGCCTTCATCGCTATACCGTAACGCATTTGATAAAAAGTTGATGAGTACCCAGGCTGTTTTTTCCACATCGGCATTTACGGTGGGCAAATAGTTGTCAGCTACCGTTTTCAGTGTTATATTTTTTTGCTGAGCCGGGAAAGACACTGCGGCTACTGCATAATCAACAATTTGAACGGGGTTAACTGCTATAAAATTAAGTTGCAGGTTACCTGTTTCAACACGGGCAAGATCCAGCAGCTCGCCGGTTATTTTTAATAGCCTGTCGCTGTCATTTTCAATATTGCCAAGCAATTGCTGCTGGTCGGCATTTATTTCACCTATCCGTTCATCATTCAATAATTTAAGGCTCATCTTAATGGCTGCGATAGGTGTTTTTAGTTCGTGCGATATGGTAGCTATAAAGTTTGTTTTGGCTTCGTCGCGTTCTTTAAACCCGGTAACATTTTTTAAAATAAATACTTTACCGGCCTGCTTTTTAATTATGTTCAGTTCGTTCAGGTAATCATCGCTTATGTTGGGTATAATTATCTCGCGCGTCTCTAATTCAAAATGAGCATTTTTCCCATTTATAATGATATTTAATTCCTGGCCAGGTTTGCCATTATCAATTAATGATTTAAAAGACGGGCTTGTTTTGGTAACATCATCCACCAATTTGCCCTCTACCTTACCGAGCTTAAATACCTGTTTTGCTGTGGAATTTATAAAGAGTATTTGCTGCTGCTCATTGATACCAATAATAGCATCCTGCATTTGCTCAATAATGGTTTCAATACGCAGCTTTTCTGATCTGATGGTTGAAAGGTTGCTGTTTTCCCAATCATTTAACAGCCTCGCCATATCATTAAATGCGGCAGCAACTTCGGCAAATTCATCGTTTTTGGTAAAATTAATACGGGTTTTATAGTCTTTTTCGCTAATGGCCCTTATGCCTGAGAGTAAAGTATTTATTGGCTTTACAATAATATTGGGAAAGTTTACGCTGAAACTAAACAATACCAATATGGTAATGGTAGCCGCAAAACCTAAAATAAAAAGAGAATGGTTTACCCCGTGCTGAACATTATCATTTTTACGGGTTATGGCACCCATGTTTATAACCTCAATAGCCATAATGTATTGGCGCATTTTGCCTATTGCCTGCTGCACAAGTGCAGGATTGCTGAAGTTATTTTGCAACTGCAAATAAGCCAAGCGAAGCTTTGCTACGGCATCGGCCTCGCCCGGCTCGGTAATATTAGTTTCTTCCTTTTTTAGTTGATCGCCAAATTGTTCAACTGCGGCATCGGTAAATTTAAATTCGCTATTATCTAAAATACCCCGCATTTCGCGGCAATAATTAAGCGAAATATAATTGTCCTTTAATATCACCTTGCTGCTATCGGCCACCTGATTTATATAATACAGGCATACCGCGCCAAACAGCAACACAACAACAAACAAAAATCCGAAACCTAACCAGAGCTTATTCTTTACTTTCATGGCTTATGGATATTAAAGGTACACTTATCAATAATTATTTATAACCGGTTCAACTTTTTTAAGCTGAAAACGGGTTGTAGGGCTTACAACCAACGGTATCTTTTCAACATGGGTTTCGCTGGTATCCAGCCCAAAGGCTTTAGCATCTGATTGTGCCAAACGCCTTATAGCGAAATAACTATTTAGTATAAAACCCTCCTTAGCGCTAAACTCATTAGCGTACGAGAGAAATTTTTCAAGAATAACAAACTGAAAATCAGCCGCCAAGTTATATTGCTTTAGTGATGGGTAACGGCTGCTGATATCTAATTGTTCATTAGCCACCATATCCTGCACCACCTTTCTGAATAAAACATTAATGCGTGGCTGTATACGGAAACCAAGTCTAAATTCTACCCTGATCACTTTATCTGCTTCCAGTTCCTCAACGCTGTATTCCATAGTATAAGGCTCGTCCGTCCGTTCAATATGTACAAACCAGTAAACATTTGCCCGTTTAGGTTTACGGCTAAAAATGGAATAGATTATTTTTTGCTCAATCTGTTTACTATTGTTGGCTTTGGTTAAGTAAATAAGGTGCGTAGCATATTTAGCAACTGATGTATCTTCACTCAAAGCATGTAAAACAGGAATCTGCTCTTTAAGATCAACAAAGGTTAAAAAGCGGTTATTGATTTTACGCGCCCTAAACCATACATACATGGTGAATATCAAACCAACCTCAAATCCAACAAAAAACAGTCTTTTTAAAATTTTTACAGCGTTTGCAACAAAGAACGAGAACTCCACAGTAAGGAACACGCATAATATAATGGTTACCAGCCATACGGGCCAATGCTTCACAAAACGCATAAAGTAATACATCAATATGGTGGTCATCAACATGGCGATGGTTATTGAAAAGCCATAGGCTGCGGTCATTGCCTCAGATGTTCTGAAATATAAACTAACGGCAATGCAGCCAAAACAAAGCATCCAGTTAATGCTTGGGATATATATCTGCCCGCGAATATTGGACGGATACTTGATGCTGATACGCGGCCAAAAGTTCATGCTCACTGCTTCGCTGATTAAAGTAAACGAACCACTTATTAAAGCCTGACTGGCTATAATTGTTGCCATAGTAGCAATAATTACAGCAGGGATTACAAAACCATTAGGTACAATAGCAAAAAATGGATTAACATCTTTTAATATTGATGGATCTGTTTGCCGCAATACCCATGCTCCTTGCCCAAAATAGTTTAACAGCAGTGCTGTTTTAACAAAAATCCAGCTTACCTGAATGTTCTTTCGCCCGCAGTGGCCAAGATCTGAGTAAAGGGCTTCGGCGCCTGTGGTACATAAAAAAACAGCACCTAACAGCCAAACGCCATTAGGATGCTGCACTAACAAATCAAAACCGTAAACCGGGTTAAGGGCTTTAAAAATAGCGGGGTAATGTATAATTTGTGATGAACCAAGGGATGCCAGCATTAAAAACCAAACCAGCATAATAGGCCCGAATGAAGCCCCTACCACATTGGTACCAAACTGCTGGAAAAAGAATAGTAGTATTAAAATTATGATCACTACTAATAATACAACATCATGCCCGGGTATAAATGTTGATGACAAAGATGGTACTAAAGACAGACCCTCAATAGCAGAAGTTACGGAAATTGGTGGGGTAATAATACCATCGGCCAATAAAGTGCCGGCACCTATTATAGCCGGGATGGCAAGCCATTTACCATAACGCCGAACAAGCGCATACAATGAAAATATGCCGCCTTCGCCCCGGTTATCGGCTTGTAAAGTTATCAGGATATATTTAAAGGTAGTTTGCAGGGTCAGGGTCCAGAATATGCAGGATAATGCGCCCAGCACCATAAACTGGTCGGCACGACCGCCTTCTTTTATTAAAACCTGTAAAGTATATAAGGGCGACGTACCGATATCGCCAAAAATAATTCCGAGGGTAACCAATACCCCGGCAGCAGAAAGTTTACGGATGTGCGAATTCATATAGCAATAGTTGTAATAGGGGCCTTATGAGGCATGTAAAAAATAATTTGTTTCATGCCGCGCCTATTACAACGGTTATGCCATTGGGATAAAAAAAGCCTACTACGTTAGATAAGAGGCTTTTTTAAAAACCGATAAATTATAAACCCTTTCATTTTGGCAGGGTTGTTTTCATTTTGAAAATAGATGATGTCTAATTGATATGGTACTCTTCCAGTTTGCGATAAAGGGTGGTAAGGCCTATACCCAACACACGGGCAGCTTCGGTTTTGTTGCCTTGAGTATAAGCTAATATCTTTTTGATATGAGCCTTTTCTATACTGGCCATGTCTAAGGCTGTATTATTATCTTCCTGTTTAAATCCGGCAGGTAGAAGATTAATATTAAGTGTATCATCCGTAAGGATAACAGCCCGCTCCATAACATTTTTCAACTCACGGATATTTCCTTTCCATTGATGGTCATTAAGCGCATTTAAAAATCCAGGTTCCATTTTGGGAATAGGCCTGCCTGCTTTAGCAGCAAACTCTTTTAAATAATGATCGGCTAATAGCGCAATATCGCCTTTACGCTCATTAAGCGATGGCAAGGTGATGGTAAATACAGATAACCGGTAATACAGATCAGCCCTAAAGACGCCTGAGTCTGCCTCATGCTGTAAATCGCGGTTGGTGGCCGCTATTATGCGGATATTAACTTTAGTGGTTTGTGTATCACCAAGCTTTACAAAGGTTTTATTTTCCAATACCCGAAGTAATTTAGCCTGCAGATCAGGCGGCATCTCGCCTATCTCATCTAAAAATACGGTGCCGTTATTGGCTTCTTCCAGCAAGCCTTTTTTGTCTTTTACTGCCCCGGTAAAAGCTCCGGCCTTGTAGCCAAATAATTCGCTTTCTAATAATTGTTCGGAAAAACTGCTGCAATTAATAGCAACAAAAGGCATCAACTTCCTATTGCTGGCATAATGTATGGCTGATGCAAATACTTCCTTACCCGTACCGGTTTCGCCTAAAAGCAAAACAGTGGTATCAGTGGCAGATACCTTACGGGCCAGATCAATTGCGTCCAAAACCGGTTTTGACGTGCCGATGATATCATCGAAAGTGTTTTTGGCAGCAACTTTCTTTTCCTGTTTATAGGTTCTGTATTGCATAGAGGCCTTATCCATGGCCTGGTTTACCAGCGGGATAATTTTATCGTTGTCATCGCCTTTGGTAATGTAATTAAAGGCGCCGTTTTGTATGGCCTTAACACCATCGGCAATAGTACCGTAGGCGGTTAGGTTTATCACCTCAACATAAGGTTTTGTTTGTTTGATGGTTTTTACCAGCTCTACCCCATTGGCATCAGGTAATTTAACATCGCTAAGTACCAGTAATACATCTTCTTGCGCCAGCAGCTTTAAACCATCTTTAGCGTTATATGCCTGCAAAATGGTAAATCCTTCTAATGACAAAATTCGCGACAGCAGATCGTTCAGTTTTTTTTCATCGTCAATGATCAGGATAGTATTTGGCATGGTAACTCCTAAATTATTGAGAATCTCTTATTTTAAGTATTTGTTCAAGTGCCAATACATCTACTTGATCTTTAGGACGGTTAACCTGTTTTTTATTCTCAATTAGTTGATTTATATGCAAAAATGGAATACTAATATTTTCGATATCAGCAACAGAAGCCATTTGTAAACATTCATCAAAAGTATAACCCTCCAAACCTTTCATATCAATCAATATATCTAAACGCATGTTATTGTTTAAATAAAAGTCTGTCCATCCGGGTAGAAACTGCATGTATTCCAGCATGGGGAAGTCGCCCATAGCACAGTCAATAAAAGCTTGCCGTAGTTTTTGCCTGTTTTGTAAGTTATCCTTTAGCCAAATCAAGGTCACCTGTAAAGCGTTGATATCCATGTAAATTAATTGCATAACCACCAACCAAAATGTATTCAACATGGTTGTCTTGAAGAGCTTTCCAGAAATTTAATATTTCTTCATCAAAAACGTTCACAATATTTATTTGCTGATGAAGGGTTTATGGGTAATAGTGGCCTTATTCAAGGTTTGATGAATCTTGTATAAACGGGTAGCCATTTCAAAGCGTTCTTTATAACTTCTTTTCAATCCTTCTTTTAAAAGATCCCATTCAGCCTTCTCAAATGCTTGCTTTTGCTTATCCATATGTTATAGGAGTATCCTTATCAAATTTAGGGAAAAGCCATTACAAAACAAAGTTGTGCTGTAAGTTATACTAATGGTTTTAAATAAAAAATCCCGGTCAATTGATCGGGATTTTTGTGCGGAAGAAGGGACTCGAACCCCCACGCCGTGAAGCGCCAGATCCTAAGTCTGGTGCGGCTACCAATTACGCCACTTCCGCAGTTAGGATTTTTAAAGAGTGGCAAATATAGGGTTATTACGGGTATTACGAAAAGTAATTTTGTTTTTTTATTAGTTAAAGTAAGTTGGAAATGTTATAGAAATTGTAAAGGTTAGAATATCAAACAACTATAACCTTACAACTGCTTTAACTTTTTTGAACTTACCCATTATAAATCTGGTACACACCCACTAAATTTCTTACAGATGCATCTCCCACAAGCACATTGGTTATCTTTTTATCCATCATTAACTGCTCAACCTGGTTAATATATTCATCCGGATTTACAATAATTGGGTTGGTAGTCATCATATCAGCTACAGTTAACTTTGCAGTATCGTGGTTACGCAGCAATGCCCGGCGCAGGTCGCCATCGGTAATAATACCTTCTACCCTGTTTCTGTCGCCAATAATTACCATACCCAGTTTTCCTTCACTCATTCGCAGTAATACATCTGTAAACGAAGAGTTGCTATTAATAAACGGCAGGTTATCTACCCGCATCAAATCCTTAACGCGCGTAAGTAACTTGCGTCCTAAGCTACCACCTGGATGAAAGCGCGCAAAATCTTCTTCCTGGAAATCGCGGGTTTCCATCAGGGCTATGGCTAATGCGTCGCCCATCACTAATGCCGCAGTTGTTGACGATGTTGGCGCCAGGGCCAGCGGGCAAGCCTCGCGGGTAATATTGATATTTAAATGCTGATGACTATGTTTAGCAATGGTTGAATTAGGATTGCCTGTTATACTGATTATCAGGTTATTGTTCCATTTTAAAAACGGAATAATTTTTAAAACCTCATCTGTTTCGCCTGAGTATGATATTAGTATCACCGGGTCATTAGCGCCAACAATACCCAAGTCGCCATGAAATGCATCGCCGGGATGTAAAAAGAAACTTGGCGTACCCGTGCTTGAAAACGTTGCCGCTATTTTTTTACCAATAAGTCCTGATTTGCCTATACCAACAACAATAACCTTACCTTTTGCAGCCAATATAGCCTTAACAACCTCACTAAAGGCGTTATCAATAAGCCCCTGCACCTGCTGCAGCGATTCTATCTCAATATCAAATACCCTTTTGGCAATTTCTATCATTTGACCTTTCTCCAACCCTCTCCTTTGGAGAGGGAGTTTTTTATATTATAGTTTTACTTTATCCTTTTAAAGTCTCCTCTTTGGGAGATTTAGAGGGGTTACACTAAAGGCTCAATCGTTTTCTCCAGATCTTGTAATTTAACCATGTTCGGGCCATCACTTAAGGCATTATCCGGGTCGGGGTGTATTTCCATAAAATAGCCATCGGCACCAAAAGCCTTGGCTGCAAGCGCCATCATGGGCACAAAGGTACGGTCGCCGCCGGTTTTGCCCCCTGCACCACCCGGGCGCTGTACAGAATGTGTGCAATCCATACAAACCGGATAGCCAAACTTCTTCATATCATATATGTTCCTGAAATCAACAGCCAAATTATTGTAGCCATACATGTTGCCGCGTTCGGTTAGTATCACCTGCTCATTACCTGCCTCAATAACTTTTTGCGCCGGGTAAAACATATCCTGCCCGGATAGAAACTGTGCCTTTTTAACATTTACTATCTTACCTGTTTTGGCAGCCGCAACCAACAGATCGGTTTGGCGGCATAAAAAGGCCGGGATCTGTAATATATCAACCACCTGCGCAGCTATTTCGGCCTGGTAAGGCTCGTGTATATCGGTAGTAACGGGCAGGTTAAATTTATCCTTTACATTCTGCAACATTTCCATACCCTTTTCAATGCCAGGACCGCGGTATGAGTGGATAGAAGTACGGTTAGCCTTATCAAATGATGATTTAAAAATTACCGGCACATTGTATTTCTGCCCAACCTGGGCAACCTGCTCGGCAACGGTATATAATAGTTCCTGGTTCTCCATTACACATGGGCCAAGTATAAAAAACGGCTTTTGCCGTATAGCATCAAATAGCATATAGTAGTATTTTAAAAACAAAGATAGATTTTTTACAGGTTGTACGTATTTTTTAAAAGCCTGTACGTGATACGTCAAACATTATACGTTTTTTTAGGCAGACGTATAACCTACCACGTAAAACATATAACTTTGCTCAATGATCAACTATTTCGATTTCTACCAGATACCCGAATCGTTTAACCCCGATCCTGCACTGCTTAAAAAGAAATTTTATGCACTGAGCAAGGAATATCATCCTGATTTTTATGCTAACGAGGATGAGGCCAAACAGCAGGAAATACTGGAACTATCAACCATCAATAACAAGGCTTACCAGGCACTATCTGACCCAAACAAACTGCAGGAATACATTTTAAAGCAACACGGCTTAGTTAATGAAGGCGCCAAACCACAACTGCCTGCCGATTTTTTAATGGAGATGATGGACCTGAACGAACGGCTGATGGAAATTGATACCAAAGAGGATCTTGCACACATAACTACCGAAGTGCTTGCAGTTGAGGGCGATCTGAACGATGAACTTGCCGGACTAACCAAGGATTACGAACAATTGAACGATACCGCTAAAGAAAGCCGGCTTAACGATATTGCAAATATTTATTACAGGCAAAAATACCTGTTGCGAATTAAAGAGAGTTTAAATACATTTGCAGCCCGCTTCTAAGAAAACTAATCCACTTCTTAGATAAAAAAGCAAGCCCAGCTGGCGGAATTGGTAGACGCGCTGGTCTCAAACACCTGTGGGAAACCGTGCCGGTTCGACTCCGGCGCTGGGTACACTTGAAAAAGTGTAAAGGCTGTAAGTCAGATACTTACAGCCTTTTTTATTTCTCACACATACGATTTTACATACACTTTTTAATAAAATTTTATTATTAAACTATGTGAAAACGGTTAACTAAACTATATTTATATTTCAAACTAAACCATGAATCCTTTTTTTGACATTAGCGACGATGAAGATTTGCCGGATAATGAATTGCCCTTAAAAAACTTAGGCAATCAACAAATTTATGCAACAATCGGGGCTAGACGAGGCAGTGAATTTTGGGGCACCAGCGGCACATCAAGTAAAACATTTTATGAAAATACAACCCCTGGACACTATGATAGACAATTCGCCTATAAACTTCAAAAATGGAAACCTATTTATGACATTGATAGACTGATCGAACATCATTACAAGTACTACATTTCTATTCATAAACAAGGCGACGAATTTTTGAAACACATGCGGTACGTTATTTTGCCAATGTTAAAAAAGCAGCGTAATACTGATGTTTGTATAGATATATTTGAGCAATGGCTTCAAAAGCAAATACCGCTGGGAACTCATAATTTTAACACTGTGACTAATAACACGATCAATGTCGGCAGTATAAACGCTCCTACACAATTTCAACAAAATTCTGATCACTCTGTACAAACGCAGAATACTCATTATCAAAAAGAGGATGTAAAAACGGCTTTTGAATTAATACAACAAGATATTCAACATTTGAATGAACAAATCAGAAAAGATTTTGCGATGGAAATGGATTATGCAATGATTCAATTAGAAAGAAATAAAGAAATTAAACCACAATTATCAAACATAGGAACTTTAATAAAAGATATAGGTATCGGTACATTTACAAACTTGCTGGCAGCTCCTATTTTTGAACTAATTAGACCACACTTAGGCCTTTAACTTTTAACATATTAATAAATTAATATTTTTTAAAATCCTCACATTCAATATGAAAAAATTGATATTACTAGTTTTGATTGCATTTTCAATTCAAGCCAAAGCCCAGGTAACCGATACCACAAAATATGTTCAAAAGGAACAATATTGTATGTTGCTGGCAACCGCGAAATTCATGAGCACCAAAGTAACCGTTTCTATAGATTTCGGCCAGGAAACCCATTTGCTTAAATATGTCGATTCAAGAATTAAAGACGATACCGGTAAGGTAGTTGCTTTCAATTCAGTAATTGATGCTTTAAATTACATGGCTTCAAAAGGCTGGGTATTTGTGAATGCTTACTCCCTGACGACTAGCGGACAAAATGTGTTGCATTATGTATTAAAACGAGAAATTTGAAATGGAAGTTGTAAAATTTATAGTTGAAAAAACCAAAACCGGTTATTCGGCCTATGTAGAGAACCTGGATGGTGGCGTTGTAGCAACAACCGGTGATGATCTTGAACATTTGAAATTAAACGCTATTGAAGCTTATAATGGCTTAATGGGATATTTAAATCAAAAGCCAATTACTGCAGATCAAATTCAATTTTGCGAAAATAATTGACCTTCATGAAAACAGAATCAGAGATAAAAGCCGAATTGCAAACCCTTAAAAATATGTTGAATAACGATAATAGTGAACAGGATAAACTTGAGTTACAATTTAAAATCGTTGCGCTGGAATGGGTATTGGGTTATCAAAGCGACATATTTAATTGACACGCGCATAATCCGTCACTTAGGTCACTTGGATTTCCTACGCGCGTATATGGTGGGCTTAGTTGGCTTTAGCCTGGACCTTACACGCGCGCGTAGGGTCGACTTAGACAACTTTATTACGCGCGCGTAAAGTGCTTTACTTAGTTTACTTTCTTCACGTGCGCGAGTGATAAGCTTAGTAAGCTTTCACTACTATTCACACGCGCGTATATGCTTCACTTAGGTCACTTAGAGTGTTCGCGCGTGTATGCTTAACTTAGATAACTTTCGCCTGGAATCTACTATTGCGCGTATAAATAACTTGTTAATTAACTCATCTATCATTTAGCTCAATTTCTGAAATCTTTTGGGCGTTTCGCTTACCGGACGTTTTATGCAAGCGGCTGGCAATTAACTGAGCTGCTTGTTTTACTTGATCCTTTTTTGATACCTTAACCTCGCGTTGAGAGGCAATATGCACGACTTTCATCATAATCTTAGTAGTTTACAGCCACGGGTAACACAATAACTCGCATATCGGCCTTCTTTTGTTTTAGTTGAGTTGCCTTTTTACGAACATTTTTTGCCATCCACAATGCATAATTCACTTTATAATAAAGACTTCTTACAGTTATAAAATCTTGATCGCTTGTATTATCAGATAGTACCTTGCAAAGCATTTCGGTGCTATTTATTAATTGCTTTTTTATTTTTTCAAACTCTTTGTGGTTGGTTTTCATAATCATTCAGTTTATAGGTTACAAATAGTTAAAATTGGTAGGTGAAATTGGCTTTAGGTAGGTAATATTTATCATAGGCAAGACGATCAAAAACTAATTCAATGCCTAACCTATCTTTTAATTGATCAATGCAATTGTCGATTATTCTGACTTTTTCGACTAAACGATAGCTTTCGGAGTTACTTCTTAACATCCTCTTTAGCTGCCGCAACTCAATAATCAATTTATGAATTGCGATTTGACGTTGTTGAAAATTAGGGTTGTAAAACACACGCATTTTGGCCCTAATGACCCTTTCAAACTTCTCAGATGAATATTTTAATGTGAAGCTTTTCATACTCTTTTAAAAAATGAGCCCGGCTATTGAACCTCACCGGGCTCGGGTAATCTGCTTTAAATCTGTATGCTTTTAACTCTTTAATTAAACAATATTGCTGGCATCTCAGCAGCTGCGCTCTGAATTAAATACGCCTCAACTAAATCGTAAATATCATTGGTAGCCTCACAAATGAAATCATAATTATCAGGTGAAGCCTGGTTCATACCATAATGACTAACCGCAAATTTTATTAAGTCTGTGAAGTTTATTGTGCCGGCCGTTGAAACGCCGTTACGGGTATATTCAAATACAACGTTTGAACCGCGGTAAGTAATTGTATCAATTACAAAAATTGGCCTTTTGTGGTTTTTTCGTCTCGGTGCATTTAAAATGGCACTTGAGGTATTTGGCGTGTTGTGCATAATTAAAATTTTATCGTTGCACAACAGCCAATGATTTGGAAGTAGCCGGACTTTCACCGGTCGCTGGTATTTATTTTCTTAAAAATTTAAAGTCTGATCTTCATCAGCCTGTTGTGCACTACAAATATGAATAACATTATTTTATAACTAACTATAAATCTGCAAGTTGTAACATTTATGAGAAGTTGATGGCGATCTGTGAAGTAAAGTGTGAAGTTTTTCATTTATTCCTGATTGTTTCTTTTCATAGCAATCAAAATATCAAGTTTTACATTAAAAAGCCAGGCTCTAATCAACTCGCGTGATGCTGTTTCTTCATTATTTGCAACCCCAATTTCGATAGCAATAGTAATGTTTTCGAGGCCATCCTCTATAAATTCAAGATTTGTTTGAAGGTTTTCTTTTAAAATAGTTTCGGTTTCAATGCGCCTGACAGTTTTTACAAAATTTTCAGGACTAAAATTATCCCCCAATTATCTACCACCCATATTTACCAGCAGCGCGCAACAAAATGCCCGAAGTATCATTTGTGCCCTTGTTGATGTTCTGCAGGGCTGATACCATACTTGGTAAGTTATTATCAAGTGTGTCTGCACTGCGTTTAGTATTGCTATCAATTCTCGTTAACAGGGTTATATTTTGTAAACCCTGATCAATAATATCCATCGTCAAATCGCGTATTTGGCTGTTTGAAAGCTGTATACCAGTCAAAACACCATAAATTCGAGTTCCCGTATCTTCAGTAAGTGAAGCTGATATTTTGCCGCTTAAAGATGATGATGTAGAACCGGACGTGCTGGACCCAAAAATATCAAGTCCGTTTGCTGCACCAGCGTCTTTTGCAGCTTGTAAGCCATCTTCAAATTTTTTAACAAGCGGCCCGGCATCTTTAAAGAAATTGGTTAAATCATCAACGGCGTTTTGGTCACCGGTTATACCAAATGAATCAGTTAAATTAGTTTCCAACTTATCCAGTTGAGGCTTAAAAATATCAGAAAATAAGAATTGTGATACAATATTTTCAATTACCTTGCTTACACTATCGCCAAAAGCTTGCGCGGCATCGGTACCATCTTCAAACGCTTTAACTAAGGAAGTACGTAGATCATCACCTAAGGAACCGGCCAAATCTTTAATATCTTCCTTTATTTGAGTTATGGCTTTTTGCCTTGCATCATTTAGGGCTAAAGTATTTTGAAGCAATACCTTCGTGCTATCGCTAACCAAGTTATTTTGAATAAGGTTTTGAGCAAGGGCATCGTTAAATTCACCGGTGCTTTTAATGAGTTCAGGAAATTCTTGTAAAAGCGGAGCAAAAGTATCTTCCTTCTTTTTACCGCCAAATAAACCGCCTATGGCACCAACCAAACCGCCAATAACCGCACCGGCTGCTGCTGCCGGAACTGATAACACGCCGCCGCCTACAATAGCACCAATTGCCGCGCCTGCAGTAGCACCTGAACCAGCACCGCCCAGCACACTTTTGCCATCAACCACATTTTTAGTGCCTACCTTCGCCTGACCAGCTTGCAAGTCAACTAATGACTGTGCAAAATCCTTATTAGCTTTAGCTAAAGAGACCGAAGCGGCCAAAATATCGGCCTTGTAGTCTTTTAAAAATATGTTGCTATTTAGTTGTTCCTGTAAACGTAATTGATCAATAAGAGATAAATTATACTCATTTTGGCTGGCTATTACAGCATCGTAATAAGCTTGTTCGGCATCTTTACGCTGCTTAGCGGATGAAGTAAAAATATTAACCAAATCAACAATGCCGCTCAAACCTGATTCTATCAACGCAACACCGGCTTGAAATTTGTCTTGACCTGCCTTCGCTTCTTTATAAGCATTACCCAATTTAAATACGTTTGCGGCCTTTAAACCAATATTGCCCAAACCGGTTAGCATCACAGCTATAGATGAATTGGTATCAGCAAATTCACTCCCAAGATTTACCATAGCCTTAGATACGGCTTCTATGTCATTTGGCAATCTGTCTTTAATGGCTTTATCGAGATTGTTAAGATTAACAATTATATCATTATAAGCTTTTTGCGTAATGCCCTCTTTACCGTTTGTAGCTATGCCTAATGCAAGTGCCAAACCTGCGTTACCCTTAGCCTCATTAATCTGCTGCTGGGCAAAACTGGTAGACATCCTTTCAATGTTCTTGAAAAGGTCGCGGTATTTGCCTTCGGTTTCAAACGCCCTAACATCAAGCGCGTCCAGTTGATCTTGAGTATTTACCGCCAATAATTTGGCCTGATCTGTAAACCCCTGGGCATTTAATAGGGCAATATCTTTGTTTGATTTTGCTATTATTTCGGCCCTTTGCTGTGCATAAGTAGTGGTTTGCTCAACAAGACGGTTTAAATAGTCAAAGTTTTGTTTAATCTCTTCCTTATCATACTGATCATTTAGGTTTTTAAGCAGGTCGCGGGTTGCGTTAGCCTTTGCTGATAAATCATTTGCTGCAGGCTCTAATGATGCTAAATACTCTTTATATGAACTGAAACCCTGTAAATCATACTCATATAATTTATTAGCGGTTTCATCACCTACTTTAAGCTTAAATTTTTCATATTCTGAAAAAATAGTTTTTTGTTGCTCGATCGATATTTTAAGCTCATCTACAGCTTGGCGATCCTCAACCGTCTGAACTGCTTTTTTACGTGCCGGCTCTAATGAATTTGGATCTATACTTATTTTGAACTTTTTATTTTCAGGATTATCATTGAAAGCTTTTACCCTATTTGCAAGATCCTTAAACTGATCGTTTACGGCCTGTATTTCGGCCTGGTTTTTTGTTAATGTTTTTCGGTCGTAACTATCTTCAATTCGGGAAATTTGATTTAAAAGCTCCGCTTTGTTAGCAAGCGCAGCGGCCTCTTCTTTTGCTAACTGTTCCCGCTTTTTGGCATTGGCCTCATATAAATCCTGCGCGGCTTTAGCCTTACGTTTTTCTTCATCTTCAACCCCTTGCAATGAAGCAAGCTCACCCTTATACTCGTTTAATAATACAAGTTGGGTATTTCTTTTATTTTCAAGATCATCATTAAGATTAGTAAAAGCCGCCCGGCCGATACGTTGCAACAGGTTTAAATTGTTGCTCACATCGGCAATCTTAGCGTCGTATTCGGCAACGGCTTTAGTTTGCTTTTCTATTAGTGCCTGGTAACCCTTTATGGCTTCCGCGCGACCTTCTTTTGTATCGTCGGTAAATGACTTTATAAGCTTACTGTTGTCCTGAACGGCAAACTTTTTACCTAATGCTTCAAGTTTTCCGTCAAGTCCAATAACAAAGTCGTTTATTAAATCAAGTTGCTTTTGAACCAAATCGGTTATTGTAGCAATTATTCCGGTCGATGATTTGCCAATATTGCCTTCGATATCGGTTATGGTAGATGATATTCTACCCATTTTATCGGCAGTAGTATCAGCTTCTTTGCCCGTTTTAGCAAGCTCTTTTTGTATTATGTTATAAACAGCAGTGGTAAAATCTCCGGTTT
Organism: Mucilaginibacter sp.; assembly: GCA_025929405.1. Taxonomy (GTDB): domain Bacteria; phylum Bacteroidota; class Bacteroidia; order Sphingobacteriales; family Sphingobacteriaceae; genus Mucilaginibacter. The sequence goes on from JAICMD010000007.1 coordinate 26,367, forward strand.
TTTTTACTTCATTTCTTACTTCTACCTGAGAAATACCGAGATTGTCCAATATTCTTACAGATCCCCGAGCGGTACCGGCAATAACATCATTTACAAACTTTTCGCTATCTACTCCTAAGTCCCTTGCGCGTTTGGTTGCAAACTCAAAGAATGCTGCAAGTTTATCTATAGGGAAATTAAATTGATTTGCTAAAACGGCCTTTTGCATTAAAGCGAGGTCAGAAACGGTACCCCTGGTTGCTTTACGTAAATTATCAAGTAAGTCAGGGCTATTGATTCGGTCAAAAGCACGTTGTATGCCTTCTACTTTTTGGGTAACCTGTAATATTTCGCTGCCAAAAGATATCAATGATCTTACGGCGAACACGGTCCCGATATAAACGGCGGCGGTAGCTAATTTTTGCTTGAAGGCGTCAACAAGGCCTGTTGTCGACTGTATTTTATTCCCAAACTCATCAAATCCATCTTTACCGACGTTTTTTAGTCTTTGTATTTCAGCCTGGGTTTCTTGTATTTTTTTATTGTATTCAGCTATTGTATTTTTATTTAATGATAGGTCAATGGTTTTACCCATTCTCGCAACTTCAGCCTCAAGCTGTATAATGTTCCTTCGCAATAGATCGCCATCGGCGCGGAATTTGCTTCCGTCCAAAGTAGCATCAAAATGCAATCCCCCGCCTGTTATCTCAACTGCCATAATCTTTTTATTTAATTGATTAAAAACTCTAGTTAATTATTTGCCTTTTTAATAATATGTCCAACATCACGTAAGTCCGATATCCGGGTAAAGGTCCCCGAACGCGGCGGCTCATTGACACTAAGCCTTTAATGATGTTTAGTTTTTCTTCATTTAAAAATTCCTGGCTCAAAACTTCGATTTGTTCAATTAAGCTTGCAGCCCTACCTTGTGTCGGTGAATTATTATTATTATTTAAATTTTTAAAATTGGAAGGTGAATTTTCATTTTTCAGCCAAACCGCTAACATTTTCTGTTTCCAATTTAAAACTTGATGGCCTGATCGATCTCTCCAATTTGCTAACTCGTAGTACTCCCATGCTTTTGCTGCAGCCTCAACACTAAAGCCTTTTTCAATAAAAAAAATTTCAACTTCATTTAAAGTTGGTGGTACAAACACTGTTTTTTTTGTTTTAATTTTTTTATCATTTAAAGGTTTAGGAATATTCTCAATGCAATCCTCGTGCTGAACTGGTGCTGAAATAATGCTATCCTCGTGCTGAACCAAAATTTGGTATAGCATTATCATTTTAAATGTTGCTGATTGGTATTGATTTGGACCTGGCTCGTACTCTAAATAATTTCCCTTAACTAATTCACTTAATGCTGAATAATATGTGTTTTTAGAAATTCCAGTCATGTTTAGAACTTGACCAAACGTTGCACGAAATTTTTCCTTCCAACCTGTTTTATTATTTATTTGCAACAAGGCAGCATAGACAACGATAGAGGCCGGCTTTAGGTTTTGATCATTTTCAAGCTTATCCCAAAAGGCATTTATCTGCTGAATGTAATTCACCCTATTAATCCTTTCCTTTCATTTAATCGATTAATTAAGGTCGGGTTGCAAGTGAGATACCTTGCTTTAAATCCAGTGACTTTGCATTTACCGACACATACGATTGATAATAAGCTTTGCTTGGAAAGAATTGAAACGTAACGACAAAGATTTGGCCTGTATATTTCAAGGTCAACCGATACCATTGTCGCGGTAGCAATTTTGGTGGTTAAATATGCTTGTACTAAATTTAGTTCCGCATTAAATTTTGTACTTTTGCTATCTGCTTGCGAGGACGAATCGCTAAAAGTATTTAAAGGGTTTAAATTTGCTTTATGCATGTTTAAACCCTTTCTTATGACTGGCTAATGCCGCATCAACTTCAGATCTTTTAAAGAATACAGTTTTACCGGTTTGATAAAAAGGAATTACGCGTCTATTCTTATAAGCATGGATAGTTACTTTGCTGCATCTGAGGTAAGCAGCTAATTCAGAAATACTGAAAATTTGTTCATCAACCTTAAACACATTTGCGCTGTCTTGCAAAAGTTGATTTTCAGATTTTAAAGATTGAATTGTTGATTGAACGACACTCTGAACCAGGTCGCTTATGTCCTTATAGGACATTGAAAAATCTTGCATTTGTTTGGAATAAATGTAAAGTTTCTAATAGCCCCCACGCAGGCCTTACTTTACACTCATTCACCTCTCTTGCTGCTATAATAAACGCCTCCGATTACGTGGATCAGAGTTTTTTATTTTTAAACGCCACACAAGCCAGTTTAATACCGTGCAATAATCAAATATAGTTAATGTCAATTAAAAAACAAATTGGTTATAGTTAATTTTTAAAAACCTTTTTTTCTTAACTCTTCGGCCAATAATTTTGCCTTATCGTCGTTCGTCGCCCTGATATATTTTAAAAAGCTGGTTTCGGTCCTATGCCCCGTTGCGCTTTGGATCAGCATCGGGGGTATGCCTGACTTAAACATATTGGTAGCATAACTACGACGGCAAATATGGCTGGAAATTACGCTGTAAAGTGGCTTTATGCATTCATTCAAAGTATTCCCTTTCGTATTTTTAACTGTGATTAATTCGTCAAGACCTGCTAATTGCGCTACACATTTTATGTAATCATTAAACCTTTGATTTGACATTGTTGGCAACTGGTCGGGGTGTTTTGCCAAGACAGGCCGTAATTGGCTCATTATCGGTATCGTTATCCTGGCACCGGTTTTAACTTGCTTGATGTTTATAAAATCGCCTTCAATATTTTTTGGCTGCAGAATGCTAAAATCACTGAATCTAAGTCCCGTCAGAGAACCGATTAAAAACATGTCCCTAACTTTATCCAATACTGAATAACTTATATTTTCAAATCGGCTTCCTCTCCGAAGTTTAAATGTTTTGGAGCTATCCGATAAATCCAAATAAGCGATTTTATTAATTTGATCAGAATTTAGATATAGAGTATCAGCTTCATACGTAGGCATGATGAAATCCTTTGTCTCAAAACCTGGCGTTTTGCTTTCACTCATGGCCGTTTTAATATCTTTAATATATCCAGCAAATGTTGATTTTTCTTTTTGTTCTATGT
>JAICMD010000027.1 GCA_025929405.1 Mucilaginibacter sp.
AAATAATAAAATATATTCCTCTTTCGTCGCAATACTGCGCGAATAGAGACTTACGAAGTTTTTGAAAACTTCGTAAGTCTTGAGATTCTATTGTATAGCTTGTCTGACTTGAGATTGCTTCGTTCCTTGCAATGACGAAACGGTGAGTTGGTTGCAATAAATCGATTTTTTTACCTATAAAACAACACAATTTCCACATCCCGAATGTTACCAACATCCTTATAAAAAGCCAACTTATTTATTAACTTCGCAGGTCGCATAAAAACCAGTTAAAAGCGATAGTTAACGAGCACAAATCTCACATAAAAAAATAATATGGCTGAAGATACAGAGAACGATAATTTAAACAACGAAGACAAAATAATTCCGATAGATATTGATGAAGAGATGCGATCGGCCTACATTGATTATTCAATGTCGGTTATTGTATCAAGGGCACTGCCCGATGTGCGCGACGGGTTAAAACCGGTACACAGGCGCGTACTGTTTGGCATGCTTGATCTGGGTTTAAATAATAATAAGCCCTATAAAAAATCGGCCCGTATTGTGGGCGAGGTAATGGGTAAATATCATCCGCATGGCGATGCTTCTGTTTACGACACTATGGTACGTATGGCGCAGGAGTGGAGCTTGCGTTATCCGCTGGTTGAGGGGCAGGGCAACTACGGCTCGATAGACGGTGATAACCCTGCGGCAATGCGTTATACCGAGGCAAGGCTGGAGAAGATTGCCGAAGAGATGCTGGCCGATATTAATAAAGATACCATTGATTTCCAGCTAAACTTTGACGACTCGTTAGAAGAGCCTACCGTTTTACCATCAAAGTTCCCTAACCTGTTGGTTAACGGCGCATCGGGCATTGCGGTGGGTATGGCTACTAACATGGCGCCGCATAATTTAAGCGAGGTTATTGATGCCACTATTGCTTATATTGATAACCGCGATGCTGAAGTTGGCGAACTGATGAAGTTTGTTAAAGGCCCCGATTTTCCTACAGGAGGTATAATATATGGCTATGAAGGTCCGCGCGAAGCTCTGGAAACCGGTCGTGGCAGGGTGGTACTAAGGGCAAGGGCCGAAATAGAAACTTATGGCAGCGATCGCGAGCGTATCATTGTAACCGAAATACCTTACCAGGTAAACAAAGGGTTGATGATTGAGCGTACTGCCGATCTGGTGAACGATAAAAAAATTGAAGGTATATCAGCCATTCGCGATGAATCAAACCGCGAGGGTATACGTATAGTTTACGAAATAAAGCGCGAGGCAAACGCCAGTATAGTTTTAAATAACCTGTTCAAATACACATCGTTACAAACTTCATTTAGTGTGAATAACATTGCGCTGGTGCATGGCCGCCCAATGATGCTTAACCTGAAGGACCTGATACATCATTTTGTTGAGCACAGGCATGAGGTAATTGTGCGCCGTACTAAATTTGAACTGGCCGAGGCGCAAAAACGCGCGCATATACTGGAAGGTTTATTAATTGCCTTAGATCATCTGGATGAAGTTATCAAACTGATACGTAACTCAAATACCCCTGATGACGCACGCGAAGGTTTAATGAGCCAGTTTAACCTTACCGACATACAGGCACGTGCCATTTTGGATATGACCCTGAGAAGGTTAACCGGACTGGAACGCGACAAGATAAAAGACGAGTACGAAAGCCTGATGAAACTGATAGACCATTTAAATGCGATATTGGCTGATGAAGGTTTGCGTATGCAGATCATAAAAGACGAACTGCAGGAGGTAAAAGATAAATATGGCGATGAGCGTAAAACTGAAATTGTGCACTCATCGGCAGAAATGAATACCGAGGACTTTATTGAGGATGAGGATGTGGTAATAACCATATCGCACGAAGGCTATATTAAACGTACCCCATTAACAGAATACCGCAGACAGGGCAGGGGTGGCAAGGGTGCCATAGGCAGCAATAGCAGGGACGAGGACTTTATTGAACACCTGTTAATAGCCTCGAACCACAACTATATGCTGTTCTTTACCGAATCGGGCAAATGCTTCTGGTTACGCGTATTTGAAATACCCGAAGGTACCCGTACCTCAAAAGGCAGGGCCATCCAAAACATTATCAATATCCCTAAGGAAGAAAAGATAAAGGCCTACATCAAACTGCTTAGTCTTAAAGATCAGGAGTACCTGGATAATAATTTTATTATTATGTGTACCCGCAAAGGTACCATTAAAAAAACTTCATTAGAGGCCTATTCGCGTCCGCGTGCCAATGGTATCAACGCCATTAATATCAATGAGGGCGATTCATTACTGGAAGCCAACCTAACCAGCGGCAGCAGCGAGATAGTGATGGCGCTTAAATCGGGCAGGGCCATTCGCTTTAATGAGTCAACCGTGCGCCCTATGGGCCGTACTGCTACCGGCGTACGTGGTATATCGTTAGATAACGAGAACGACGAGGTTGTAGGTATGATTAGTATTGATGATCCGGAAACTACCGTATTGGTGGTATCAGAAAAAGGTTATGGTAAACGTACCGATATTGAGGATTACCGTGTAACCAACCGTGGCGGTAAAGGTGTTAAAACCATCAGCATAACCGAAAAAACCGGCAACCTGGTAGCTATTAAGGGCGTTACGGATAAAGAAGATTTGATGATCATCAACAGATCAGGAGTTATTATACGTATAGCCGTTAGCGAGCTAAGGGTAATGGGCCGCGCAACGCAAGGAGTGAGGCTGATAACCCTAAAAGGTGATGATGAAATTGCATCAGTAGCTAAAATTGAGCATGATGATGAGGAAGAAATAGAGAACAGTGAAAATGTGGCTCAGAACGAGGGTGATGCTGCTGAAACAGAGGGCGAAACACCTGCTGACGATAATAAAGAAGAATAATAATATAAGCCGGTATGGAATTGTATCTCCAACCACCATGCCGGCTTTAATAAAAACGATACTTGTTAATAACGCAAATAACTGCGATATTGCAATAGACTGCATGAAATATGCAGCCCCTGATTAATAAAAAATCACCAAAAAGTTAAAATCAATTATTATTTACATTATGAAAATTAAATTTTTGCTGGCCGGTGTGTTAGGCCTGTTATCAGTAACGGCCTTTGCACAAAAAGGCGAATTAAAGAATGCGCAGGAAGCATTTGATAAATATCAATCGTTAAGTGCGGCTAAAGCAGGAGGGTTGGCAACTACAAGCCTTGCCACAGCCAAAGCATCTATTGATAAAGCCGCTGCTAATGAAAAAACAGCTACTTTGGCTAATACTTATGCATTAAAAGGTGCCATTTATTCTGCCTTAGCTGTTGCCGATACAGCAATGGCTAATCCTGCATTACTTACAACCGCAGAAGAGGCATTAAAAAAAGCGAAGGAAACAGATACCAAGGGCGAATTTAAGGCATTAACTGACAATACCAGCTTAAATATGGCACAATACAGGCTTAATGAGGGCGTTAAAGCTTATACAGCTAAAAAGTATGATGTGGCTTATAACGCATTTGACAATTATCGTCAAATTATGCCTGAGGATACCACAGCAATATATTATACCGGCCTTGCGGCAATAAATGCTAACAACATACCTGCCGGTATTACTAATTATAACAAATTGTTAGGTACCAAATTTTCAAAGAACAGCCTGATTTACTTTGACTTATCAAATTTATATTTGATGAATAAAGATACCGTTAACGCTTTAAAAACAGTTACCAACGGTATAGCTGCATATCCTGATAACTCGGATTTACGCAAAAGGCAGATTGAATTATATTTAAGAACCGGCAAACAGCAGCAGGTGCTTGACCAAATTCAAACAGCTATAAATAATGACCCTAAAAACAAGGAGCTATATTATTATGCAGGCATAACGTATTCACAACTGGCAGAAGCTATTGCAGCAGATCAATCAAAAACCAAAGATGCCGCTGCCAAAGCAAAAATGCAGACCTCAAAACTTGAATATTATGCCAAGTCGTCTGATATGTACAAAAAAGCATTGGCTATAGATCCCAATTTTTTTGAAGCTAATTTAAATTTAGGTTATACGCTTATTAGCCCGGCAATTGATATGTACAATGCTGCAAATCAATTACCTGCCAACAAACAAAAGGAATTTGAAGCAGCAATAGCAAAATCTAATGAACAATTTGAACTGGCCAAACCATATTTACTAAAAGCCGTTGATCTAAACCCAAAATCGGCAGATGCATTATCAAATTTAAGAACCTATTACAGAGCTAAAAATGATATGACCAATGCTAACGCCATACAAAAGAGGATAGACGATTTAAAATAAAAATAGGCCCGATAAAAAATATCGGGCTTATTAATTTGATTTTTACTTTACATAATGTTAATTATATAAACTAATTTACTTTTTGAAACTTTTATATGATTTCTTTATATAATTAATCATATCATACTCGCTCATGGTTCTAATTTGTTTTAAACTTGGGCTATACTTTATTTTAAAATTTTCTAAATCGGCATCTGCAATTGGAATTATCGTCTTGATAAATATATCATTCCAACGTTTATGTATTTCATTATTAATAGTTTCTTTTTGAGCGATTTTTTTGAATTTCCTTGCTTCGATAACTTCACTTTTAAAATTTTCATATATAAAAATCATTGGCTTTAAAAACAGGTAATAATAATGCGGTGTACCTGTATAAAACACACCTTTCTTTCTGTAACCTAATTGCGCTTCAATAATATCAGTATTTAAACTTGGTGCAACTATTTTAATTTCAGGAAATTCAGTTTTTGGGTTTAAGTAAACCACTTTATCTGCATAATCAATTAAAATAATTTTTTGGCGTTCATAATTAACATTATCAAATTGTATAGTATCACCAATTTGGGCCTGTATACTAAATACACCATACATATTTGATAAAGCGTGCAGATTAGTTCGTTTATTCAGCACATCCGTTGGGCCTATTTTAAAACCAGTAGACTTATTAATTAATATTCCCTGTTGCAGGTGCTGGTCTTGTGCTAATAAAGCTTTAACACTTAATAAACTAATTATTAGGCACACAAACACTGCTTTTATGTTAATCATAATATCAGCTAAATTAGTTTGGATCAATTGGTTTGAAAATATGCCCGGTGTTAAACTATGTTAAATTAAAAGAGTTAGCTTGACAATTTTGAATCTGACTTATTTTGAATCAGATTTGGTAACTGTATTTATATTATTATGCTGATATTGTAACCTTATGGTTGTGTCAGAAAATTTATTAAAATGGTTGTTACGTTTTTATCCGCCGTTATTATTTCAACGGGTATGGGTTGTAAAAATTTTAAAGGATTTTACTGGTGTTCGTGTAAAAATAAACCATAGCTTACTAAACAGAAACTACAATCGATCCATATTTGGCGGCACTATATTTTCGGCGGCTGATCCTTTTTACCCGGTGTTATTTCATCAATTGCTGACTAAAAAAGGCTATAAAATTATTGTATGGTCAAAATCAGTTGATATACAGTTTTTAAAACCCGGATTAACAGATTTATATTTTGATATAACATTAACTGAGGGTGATATTAATGAGGTTACCAACTCATTAAACAATTTGGGTAAACACATTAAGGTATATCCTATTGAAATTTATAATACCACCCGCGAACTATGTGCGTCCTTAATGGTTGAGGTATATGTGCGTAACTTAAACTTTATTGAAATATCCGATGCAATTAATAATTAATGACGATGCCTTCCTGAACAAAGGATTTACCATATCAACAGATAACAACTTGCTTGACTTTGATGTTATCTATAATTACCTGGATAAAGACTCTTACTGGTCGCAGGGAATACCACCCGAAAAGCTTAAAACAGCTATCCAAAATTCACTTTGTTTTGGTATCTATAAAGATGGTAAACAGGTAGGTTTTGCCCGTATAATTACTGATAAGGCCACTTTTGCTTATCTTTGTGATGTATTCGTGCTGCCAAAATTCAGACGTTTGGGGTTATCAAAATGGATGATGCAAACCATTATGAATTATCCGGAGTTACAAGGATTGCGCCGGTGGTTATTAGCCACGCTTGATGCACATGGTTTGTATACTCAATTTGGATTTACACCCTTGACAAATACAGAGAGATGGATGGGCATATTTACACCTTACAAAACCTGATCACAATAAAATGAATATCAAAAAGCAAATTTTTGAAGGCGAAGGTGTATCTCTCGACTTTAAAAAAACCATAACCAGCTTTGAAAAGATAGCTCGAACTATGGTTTCTTTCGCTAACAATAAGGGCGGGCGCTTGCTTATTGGTGTGGCTGATGACGGCACTATAAAAGGTGTAAAATCAGAGGACGAAGAGCGTTATATGATAACCCGTGCCGCGCATTTATATTCAAGACCTGCGCTTGAGCCTATTTTTGAGGAAATATATGTAGACGATAAGTTAGTATTGGTGGTTGATACGCCCGAAAGTAATTTAAAGCCGCATTATGCCCTGGCCGAAGATGGCAAATGGTGGGTATATGTGCGGGTAAAAGACAAAAGCGTGTTGGCCAGCAAGGTTGTTGTTGATGTATTAAAAAGATCAACCGATACTAATGGTATAATGATTGAATACTCTGATAAAGAAAAAACCTTACTGGAATATCTTGAAAATAATGAGCGTATCACGGTTAAAGAATGCAGCGACTTGCTTAAACAGGGACGGCGCGCCAGCCAACGCATATTGGTTAACCTGGTTCTTTCGGGTTTAATATGCATACACACATCCGAAAAGGAAGAATATTATACTGCGTGTTAAAGTAAATTATTATAACTGTAAGGGTTATGATGATTTTGCGACTGAGGATGAACAGGCTTAAAACACTTGTCATTTTATTAATGCCATGACTACTTACAAAGAAACAAAAACCCATTACCGCGATAATTTAAAACTGGCCATCCCGGTGGTGATATCGCAATTGGGGCATACCTTGGTACAAACATCTGACACCATTATTGTTGGGCATTTTGCTGGGACGGTCAGTTTGGCGGCAGTATCATTGGCAAGCAGCATATTTGTAGTGCCTATGGTTATCGGCATAGGTATCTCCTATGGCTCCACTCCTCTCATCGCCCAAAACAATGGCAGCGGCGATTTTAAAGAATGCGGGCAATTATTATCAAATAGCTTATTGATAAACCTGATAAGCGGCATTGTGCTTTTTGGCTTAGTTGCATTAGGTTCAATATACTTTCTGCAGCATCTGGATCAGTCGCCAAACGTTGTGGTATTGGCCAAACCGTTTTTATTGCTGCTTGCCTTGTCGGTTATTCCTATGCTGATATTTAACACCTTTAAACAATTTGCCGAAGGTTTGGGCTTTACCAAACAAGCCATGATGATATCTGTATGGGGAAACATCCTGAACATTTGCCTGGGTATAACATTTGTAAAAGGCTTGTTTGGCATAACGCCGATGGGCATTATGGGCGTGGGTTACAGTACCCTTATTGACCGTTGTTTAATGGTCTGCGTAATGGGATTCTACGTTTTTCGCTCAAAAAATTTTAAAAAATATATTATTGGTTTTTCAATTCGAAACATCAGTCGTGCGCGTTGCTTTAAAATATTAGGTATTGGCGCGCCTGTTGCTATGCAATATGGCTTTGAAGTAAGCGCTTTTAGCGGGGCGGCTATTTTAGTTGGTTCCATTGGATTGATACAGCTTGCCGCCCATCAAATTGCCATAAACCTCGCTTCTATCACTTATATGATGTCGAGCGGGATAGCTGCTGCTGCCGCAATTAAATCAGGTAATTATTTTGGTGCGAAGGATCATAGTAATCTGCGTCAGTCAACACGGGCAAGTTATCATATAGTTATTGTTTTTATGTGTGTTACTGCTTTAATATTTACTGTAGGCAATAAAACTTTACCTTGGATATATACTTCAGATATGAATGTAATACCCATTGCAGCACAATTACTTATCATAACTGCAGTATTTCAGTTGTTTGATGGTACACAGGTTGTTGGTTTGGGCGTTTTGCGCGGCATGAGCGATGTGAAAATCCCTACATTGATTACCTTTTTAGCCTATTGGGTGGTTGGTTTGCCGTTAGGGTATTTGCTTGGCATAAGCCTTCATTGGGGTGTTTCCGGAATATGGTACGGGTTGGTAGTTGGCTTAATGGTATCAGCCGTGTTGCTGTTTATCCGCTATAAAAAAATAAGTAAACATCACCGCTACCATACCCCTATCATTATCGCACAGGACTAAAAAAATAACTCATTGGCTAACCGGTAGGTATTACAGTGCGCCTCAATAATATCTTTAATTTGCGGCGAGTAGCCCCCTCTCATGCTTACCTGCACAGGGATTTGATGACGGATGCATTGTTCAAATACAAATCTGTCGCGTGCTTTGCAGGCTTCTTTGCTTAATGATAGTTTGCCCAATTTATCAGTTGCCAGTACATCCACTCCTGCCAGGTAAAATATAAAACCGGGGCTTTGCTGCTCAATTAATTTCGGTAAAATATTATACAATAACTCTAAATATTCTTCATCTGATGTGCCGTCAGCTAATGGGATATCAAGATCGGATGTTTCTTTTCGGTATGGGAAATTATTGGCACCATGCATCGAAAAGGTAAATACCCTGGGTTCGTTTTCAAATATCTGCGCGGTGCCATTACCCTGATGAACATCTAAATCAATGATTAAAATAGACGATGTCAAATTATTATGCAGCAGATAATTAGCAGCTATCGCCTGGTCGTTCAACAAACAAAAGCCCTCGCCCCAATTGGTACCGGCATGATGCGTCCCTCCCGCTACATTGAAGCTGATGCGATTTGCAAACGCGTAGTGACAGCAATCAATAGTTCCCTGCGCTATCATCCGCTCACGTTCAATTAATTGGGCAGATAACGGGAAGCCCGTGCGACGCTGTTCCTTTGGTGGTAATGTCAAATCGCGCAGTTGTTCCCAATAAGCCTTATCATGTGTTAGCAGTATATTTTCTTCGCTTACATGGCCCGGTTCAAATAAATTATCAGCGGTAATTACGCCTTCATGCAATAATTGACCGGGTATCAAATCATACTTACTCATCGGAATCGATGATTAAGCGGCAATGGGTGTGCATATATGGGATGGTAAGCTATTTTAAGCATAAAATAAGCCGTTATAAGCGATTGTTACGTTTTTGGCGGGCATGAATATATCCAAAGGAATTACCAATTTACCGCGCTATTAATGTTTATTGTTAGGCTTGCTTACATACGGGTTGCCCTTTACATAAAAACGATATGGTAGTAAAGCATCCGTGCCGGCATAATCCACACCCACACGTGGCACCGCGGCAATATCAGCGTCGGCAAAAGCAAGCCCCCTATCCTCTATCCATAAAATATCGCTTTGCAAACTGATGGCATTTATTTGGCGCGATATCCCCAGCGCTTTGGCTACCGACCCGGGACCCGAAGTAATGGTTGGCTTTAACTTATCCATGCCTCTGCGGTGCTGCATAATATCAATACCATCTGTTGGATTGATAGCGCGAATAAGCACAGCGTGCGGTTGCCCCTCAACCGAAGTTACCACATTAAACATCTCGTGTATGCCATAGCATAAATATATATAGGCAATCCCACCATGCTCAAACATGGTTCTGGTACGCGGCGTTAACCGGTTACCAAAAGCGTGCGAGGCCCTGTCAATAACGCCATTATAAGCTTCTGTTTCAACAATATATCCGCCGGTTGTTTCGCCCTTAATATTTGTAAATAAATACTTACCCAACAAGTTGCGACTTATACTTACAACGTCATCGCTTTTGTAAAAAGACAGGGGTAACTTCATTTTTTCTTTAAGATAGACTTTAATATTTTATTGATCTGTTTGGCTTTATCATACACCATAATATGGGTGCCCCCTTTAACAATTATAGGATTTTTTATTTTTTTATAGGAGAAAACAAGGTCCTCATCGCCAATGATAGTGTAAACATTTGGCGGAATTGTTTCGTTTTTCCAGGCTAATACAGCGCGCATGGCCCATTTTATAAAAACCGGTGATGACTTGTTAAGCATATCCTCAAAAAGCCATGCGCCGTTATCGGTAAACTTACCAAAAATTGGTTTTGAGAAATACCCCATTTTTTGTATCAGCTTTCCGGGTAGTAATTTATAAACCGGTAAAGTTCTGAATAACGAAAAATACCACGGTGCTTCATTAATAGTTTTAATACTTGATATTAAAATGGCTTTGCTAATATTTACTTTTTTAGCAATTTCAATAGTTAGCATACCGCCCAATGAAGTACCTATTACTACTGACCCTGATGTTATATGATATTGATGAATAAGCTTTTGCGCATAAGTTTCTAAAGTATCAGTTTCGTGTGGTTCTATCCAGTCTACAGGTATTACTTCGTTATCCTGCAAGTCTATGTTGTTATATAGTCGGGTATCAACGCCCAGTCCGGAAATCAAGAATATTTTACGCATTAAAGTTTATCAGTCCAACCACCTGGTTTAAGTATTTGGCATCTGTGTCGTCAAAATACTGCAGGTGTTCGCTATCAACATCCAACACACCAATAACCGAATTGTTGTAAAACAACGGCACTACAATTTCCGATCGTGATGATGAATTGCAGGCAATATGCCCCGGAAAGGCATCCACATCAGGCACAATAATGGTTTTTGCATCCTGCCATGCCGTACCACAAACTCCTCTGCCTTTGGCAATGCGGGTACAGGCTACCGGTCCCTGGAACGGCCCAAGAACCAGTTTATCGTTCTTAACCAAATAAAACCCTACCCAAAACCAGTTAAACTGCTGCTTTAGGGCAGCGCATATATTGCCCAGGTTAGCAATTATATCCGGCTCTCCGGCTATTAATGCGACTATCTGCGGCAGTAAGGCTTCATATTGCCGGGCCTTGCTGGTTGATGTTGAAATGCTTAGATCTTCTGCCATGTTTTTGAGGTAAAATCTATATTTTTAACAAAATTACATTAAATGACCAACATACTTCAACAAAGGCGATTCCTTAAAAAAAGACATTTTGAGTTAACTGACACTGGTTTGAAAATAATAGTCACAAAGCCTTTTAATTTTTTTGAAGAAGAGTTTCCTTTTGAAAACATTACTAAAAGAACGGCCAAAAGGCGATCACCCAATCGTTTGGTTTTAATTATTAGTGTAATTGCTTTAATAGGATTTTTTATAACCTTTATTGGGAAATTGGATGGCGATAAAACTATTGGTTGGGATGATGTATTATTCTATGTCGTTTTCTTAATGTTTCAGTCTATACTTTTTTGGATTACTTTCAGTAACAACATTAATCTTATTTTATCCGACGGTCGATATATTGCATTTATAGCGAATTCGCCTAATAAAAAAGCGGTTAAAGGATATATGGACTTGATTTTCGCCAAACAAAAACAAGTGTTATTAGATAAGTATGGTCAGAAAGATTCATATCTGTCTAACGAACAATTAGCAATTAATATTAAATGGTTATTAGATAAGGAAGTAATTACTGATGATGAATACATGGAATTAACCTCCAAATATTTTAAAAACAATTCTATTGAACCTATAGGCTTCAAATTTAATTCACAAAATAATTGATCGTAAGCCTTACTGTAGTTCGTTATAAAAAGTGGCAAACCTTTTTTGCCTTGTTGGCGATGGCTGTACACCGCATACCCATGTCACTGCAAAAAGGCTGCACTTTTTGGAAGCTGTTAGGTACTGGCCGAAACGGACAGATGTCGCTTAAACCCGACTGGCAGCAATGGGGGGTATTAGCAGTTTGGGCTAATGAGGACGGTTTTCAGGAATTTTACAACCATTCTTTTATAGCTTCCTGGTGGAAAATTTTTGGTGTTGAACAATGGACAATATTGTGCGAGCCGCTGCAAAGCCATGGCAAGTGGCATGGTAAGGAACCATTCGGCTCAGCCGTTATGAAAAGCCACGAGGGGCCAATTGTTGTTTTAACGCGAGCTGATGTAAGATACAGCAAGTTCAGGCAGTTTTGGTCGAGCGTTAAGGCAGTTCAAAGTCAGTTGTATATGGCTAAAGGATTTGTGATGTCGGTTGGTATAGGCGAACTTTACAGCCTGCCGGCAACTTTTTCTGTATGGAACAACATGGACAATATGAAAGCTTACGCTTATGCCGGAGGCGAACATGCTGATGTAATTAAAAGGGCAAGGAATGAGGATTGGCTAAGCGAAGAACTATTTGCACGATTTAAACCACTTAAAAGCTTTGGCACCATAAACGGGCAGGACCCATTGAAAGATTTAATTTTATAAGATGAGAGTAGTAGCAGAATTACCGCACCGCGATTTTAAGATCACCATATTCAGTATGAACCAGAAATTTATCATCAAAGCTGAAAAGGGAATTTTAGAACAGAGCTATAAGATACCCGATATGGATTTGACCGATGGCGTAAACAGTGTTTTTGAATTGCTGGACGAGGAGTTTTTAAATACCATTAACGCACGTTTTGCTGCAATGGGCAAGGATTTTAAGGATGCGTATCATCGTTACAATTATTAATTTATTCGCCGTATTGGTGCGCGATGTATATAAATGCCATTATGGTAATTATATACAACAATGACCTTATGTATATCTAATATACAACTAAGCCCTCAAAACAGAATAATATTCGGAAACTTTAAATAAATATCATAGAGCATCCTGTCATTTATGTAAAGAAACTACCTTTAAACAACAAAACCCGTGTTGGCGCACGGGTCAAAAATCTTTGTTGCATTTATAAAACGCTTAAAAATAGTGTTTATGTGGAGATTTGCAATAGTTGTTTTGGGGTTTGTTTTTCTATCAGGATGTTCTACTAACAAAAAGTATTTTTACATCTATAGTAACGCCCCTGGTAGCCAAACTTTAATTTATCGGATACATCAATACGATTTACCCCAAATCGCTGATTTTGTGTTAATATTACGTAGTTATAGTTATGACCTACGTGTTCTGTATGATTTGCCTCTATAGAAATCAATTCTGCTAATTCTTTAACTTGTAGATGATGGATATCTAATCCGTGTTTTATTAATTGTTGTATATTTGAATGATATCCATCATCTATTAACCCCCAAACATCATCAGCGATGGTTATGCACTCACGGGTATTAATGTTTGTTATATACGAATCACCTTGTTTTAATAGTTGGATTTCTAGAGGGAAAATTACGCGGTGATTATTTTCGAAACCTATCATATCTATAGTTGCAATATTTGCAAAATGTAAGCTATCATCGAATATTAATAATTTTGATATTTCGTCATTAGTTAATTGAGTTTTTAGCTTGTCAATGGCTGTAAAAACCTTCTCTTTAATTTTTAAAGAATTATCACATAAGCTTTTGGTTGTATCAAAAGAATTTTTAACCAAATCGTACAAGTTAACATTTTTAAAATTAGATAATCCTGCTATACCAAAAACGTATTTGCCAATTGAAGCTATTTTATTTGTGGTATCTTCATAGTGCCTTTCACTAAAGTTATCAGATATATGCTCCGACCTTGAATCCTCCATCATTATCATAGTATCTTTATACAATGATATTAACATTGTCGTCCCCTTTTTAATTTGACAAAAAGACAATGATGGTAGTAACAATAAAATTAACAACAACTTTCTCATGCGACATTGATTTAGGCAATCAATGTAAGAATTAATTATTCCCCAAAAGCGTTATCTGCTGTAAAAAAATAAAAAGCTTTGTCCCTGATATATAGTTATCATTATTAATGTATATAACTATCATAACTATCTATTTTATAGATAGTTAATTTTTAAAATATTCAATTTCAGAATTTTATTTGGCAGTATCACACATAAGACAACTCTCAAAAAAATCCCATAAATAAATAATATCTAAAAATAACTTGTATTGTTTAATTGAAATACAGTAACTTATATATTTTAACAAAATTATATTCTGTCGTCCAAAATGCCAAATAAATGAAAACTCAAGGCCTAAATTACTAATAATTCTTCCACCAATTCAGGCACACCGATAGTCGCTTTTTCTTCAATTTTTATAAAGCTATCACCCAAACTTATGGACGGTATTTTGGGGTCGATAATATATTTGGGCACCTCCCTCCTAACAAAGTTAATTAGCCCGGCGGCAGGATAAACCGCCAGGGACGATCCCACTAAAATAAAAATATCCGCCTGGCGGCAAATATCCATAGCGGTTGATATCATAGGCACATCCTCGCCAAACCAAACTACATGCGGCCGCAATTGCGAACCTAATTCGCATTGTTCTCCCATCTTCAGTTCCCAGCCATCAATAGGGTAAGTTAATTCCGCATCCTCGCTGGATTGCGAACGTGTAATAATGCCATGCAGGTGCACCACATTGGTTGAGCCTCCACGTTCATGCAGATCGTCGATATTTTGGGTGATAACCGTTACATCGTATTTATCCTCCAGTTTTGCCAGAGCATAATGCGCAGTATTAGGGCTTGCTTCTATACAGGCTTTACGACGCATGTTATAAAACTCCTGTACCAGTTTAGGGTTCCAGTCCCACGCCTGGGGCGTAGCTACTTCCTGGATATCATAACCCTCCCACAAGCCGTCGCTATCTCTAAAGGTCTTTAAACCGCTTTCAGCGCTTATTCCCGCACCGGTTAATACCACAACTTTTTTCATAAATAATTAAATAAAAAAGCGACCAGTCTTTCAACCGATCGCTTTAAAAATTATAACAGGTATAAGTTTAGAGTGCTAATTTATGTACCGAGCGCAATACATCGTACTTGCTTTTGGCCAGTTCAAAACCGCCGAACAACAAAGTACAAAATAATGCATCACCAAGTACCATATTTTTTTCAAAAGGTATAGCAGCAATTAATGATTGACTATAACCTGCCAATGTATGCGGGTACATAGTACCATACAACCACGGCATATCAATGATCAGCCAATGCACGGCTACACCTGCCAATGAAGCTAAGAACACATTAACAAAACTGGTTTTTTTAATAAGCGTACCTATAAATACCATTATAGTAAAGCATATATACATCCATAATGAATAGTTGTTCCAAAATGGCTGACCGTATAGCTGGTTAATAATAATATCGCTTGCAAAAAGCGTTAACAACACGGTTAAGTACGCTTTCCATTTATCGGTAAAGTATGCACCGCCAAATAAAGCTATAGCGCCTACGGGTGTAAAATTGCTTAATACATCCGGAAAGCTATAACTAACCAAGCGCATAGCAGCCGCGGCAACTATAAATATTACCAATACAACGCTGCGGGTATCTATCTTTTTTAATGACATGTTGTAAAATTACGTATTTATTAAATCAACACAAGCATTATTTAGTATAAAGCACAATTTTACCAGGGCTTATGCCCGCATTAATCACATATTCTTTTTTGCCAGTTTTATCAAAAGCATATACTACCCCGTTAGAACTATAGTCTTTAGCATCAGCCACAAAAACTTCGCCTGTACCGCTGTCAACCGTTATAGCGTAAGGGGCGGTTATAGTAGTACCATCGGTAATAAAATTGGTTGCTGTTGTTTGTGTTTTGATGTTATAAGCGGCTATTTTATTATCAACAGTTGGGTAATAAACATAATCGCCGCTGGCAACAACCGGAATGTTATAGCCCAGGTTTAAATTAGTTTGCGATTTTACAGCATCAGTTGTGTTATCAATTATGGTCATGCCGGGTTGTGTTGCACCATAATCACCCAATGATAATACATAAACATTTCCATAAGTATCAGCAGTAATAGTAACAGGGTTAACAATTACAGTTACTTTTTTAGTTTCGGTAAGCGTAGTTAAGTCAATAACAGATATGGTTTTATCAAGCACCGGGTCCAAACCGCCTGAATTTGCCACATATAATTTACCATTGGCAACCACCATCTGCTCAGGGTCGCGACCTACATTAATGGTTTTGGTGATGGTTAATGAAGCCGTATCAATTACTGATACCGTGTTATTATAAGAAGTAACAAAGGCATTGCTTTTATAAAAAGTTATGCTACGCGGCTGGCTAAGCTGTATTTGTTTTATCAGTTTGGCGTTTGATGCATTAACAATATCAACCACGTTTGAATTATTTACCGCAATAAACATTTTTGAGCCGTAAATACCCGCATCGTTACCGGTATCGCCAAGTTTAACGGAGTTGGAAGTAAAAAACTGATCAGCAACCAGGTTTTTTGTACCGTAGTCATAGTAAGTAAGTGTGCTGTTGTTGGCAAGAAAGCCGCCCTGGTTTAATACATATAAACCAATCCTTTGCGATCCGGGCAAGGTAGTAACAGGCTCTATTTTATCTTTATGGCATGAGGTTAATATTACCCCCAAAGCCAGCGTAACCAACAGGAAATTAAATTTTAAGTGTTTCATGATATTTGTTTTATATAGTTATTTGAAATGAGATACGGAACGATCGCCCGGGCATTGGATAGCTTTGTATTACCACATAATCGGCGTTAAGCAGGTTATTTATTTCTGCAGATAAAGTAATGGGAAGTTTATTTATCAACCATTTATAAGTTGCTGATATATCGCTTGCCGAATAAGGCGATAAATAAGCATCGGGCGTATTGTTATTATTAAAATACCGCGACGATGAGCTTACCTGATTATAATAAATACCCCACTTGCCTCTGCTTACTCCTACGTTTAAAGCAATAGTATTTTTAGGGATATATGGCAATTGGTTAAGGTAGGTTGATAATGTAGGATCAGTAACATTAATTGCATTCTGATACGAATAATTGGCACTTAACAACACTTTATAACCATTGCCTAAATTAGCCTGTGTTTTAATATCAAGGTCCAACCCCTTAATATCAACCTTGCCATAGTTTTGTACCGAAGCAGTATATACCGTTGGGATATATACAATTTTGTTGGTTACGTTATTGTAATAAGCATCTGTACTGATAGTCAGGTATTCAAATAAACCATTTAAAGCTTTATTATAACTAAAACCCACATCGTATTGATTGGCAAACTCAGGCTTTAAATTAACGTTTGGCGAAAACCCGTAATACAATTCGTTAAACGTAGGCGCCCTGAAAATATATTTATAAAACGCACGTACCTTAAACGCAGGATCATTAAATGGTTTTAATGATGCTATTATGGTTGGCGAATATATATTCCTGTCGGGAACGGTAGTACCTGTACGTACCGTTTCGCTAATATTGCTGTTTAGTAAACTCGCCTCAAATGCGGCCTTGCCTATCGTAAGGTTAGTAGCCAGCGCATTTAAAATGGATAATCTTGTTGGGTAACGGAATATTGGCAAATCAGATTGCATATTGTTAACCACCACATCCGCAGCATACGAAACCTGCCAGTTAGGTAAAATGGCATAAGATAATGTTGCCGACTGGTAAAACTCGCGTTGCGTAAAATGCTGATCTAACAGGTGGGCCGTATTGGGAAATTGCGGATCCAGATAATGCAGAAAACCATTTGAGAATTTGGAGTTTATCAATAGATGAAAGCTATGCTGCCAGGTATGCTCATATCCTGCCTGTGCAAAAAAATCCTGGTTCCATAAACGCTGGCCCGATGGCGGCGGGGTATATAAAACAACTGCACCGGGCAAACCCCTATCTGAGTTATAATAGTTTACATGCAGACTAAATTTATTGCTATCGTTTTTGGTGCGGTATATGGCGCCATCAATCTGTTGTGCATTAATAGCCGAACCTATTCTTGTTTGCTGCGAGGTCATATCTCCGTTATGGATAAGGTATTTATACTGCCCGTTAGCATTTTGATTATAAGCATTTACAATAACCGACCACGTATTGCTTAAACGCTGCTGCCATTGTAAATAAGGAGTAAATAGCCCAAAGCTTCCTGCATTAACGCCTGCTGTTATTTGATAAGGCTTTTGCTGGGTAAGATGTGGCCGGGTTGTTTTAATTTCCAGTATACTTGCCGAGGCAAATGACCGGGCAGGCTGCAGAATATTGGGTGATTGCCCGTTATATAAATTGATTTCCTGAATATTATTAAGATTTAATTTACCCAGATCAACCTGCCCATTTTCGGCGTCATTAATTTGTACACCATCATAAATAACTGAGGTGTGATTTGCACCCAGGCCACGCACGGAAATGGTTTTCAATCCCCCTACGCCACCATAATCTTTTATCACAACACCCGAGAAATT